>JAQQAK010000323.1 GCA_028527945.1 Spirochaetaceae bacterium | reverse complement strand
ATAAGAAGCTTTAATCCTAAAGGTACTGAGTTAGGAAAAGTAAATCATTCTGAGATTCGTAGAATCCAGAACTGGATGAATACTTATCCAAGAAAAAGCCTTGGAGGAAACACTCCTCTCGAATCATTAAAAAAGCAAATGGGTGCTGGATTTAAAATCCCGTCATTTCTGGAGGTCGCTGCATGAGAAAAAACAATCATTTTACTTTACAGGGAACCTAATTTGAGCTCTCTTAAAAAAGGTAGTTCTAAATCCTTGTCTGAAAAGATAGGCATGATTCCATTTAATGGCCAATCTACACCAATATCTGCATCATTCCATCTAAGGCCACCCTCAGCATTCGGTGCATATTCTGCGGTACATTTATATAAGAAATGAGTATTATCAGAAAGCGTAAGAAACCCATGAGCAAACCCTGGAGGAAGATAAAATAATCTTCCGTTTTCTTCTGTAAGTTCTACCCCTATCCATTCACCATAAGTGGTTGATTCTTTTCTTAAATCTACAGCAACATCCCAAACTGAGCCTCTTGTAACACGAACAAGTTTCCCCTGCTCAAACCCTTTATTCTGAAAATGTAGACCGCGTAGAACCCCCTTTGATGAACATGAATGATTATCCTGAACAAAATCAAGATCTATTCCAGCATTAACAAAGTCTGTTCTTTTATAGGTTTCCATAAAAAAACCGCGACCATCAGGAAATTTTCGCGGCTCGATTATAGTAAGTCCTTCTATTTTAGTTTTTATAAAATTAAAAGGCATAATATTTTCCTCAGCTATAATGTTTTAATCATTTTTATCAAATACTGCCCATAGCTTGATTTTAGAAGTTTCTCTGATAGATTTATTAATTGAGTTTTATCTATGAACCCCATTCTATAAGCAATTTCTTCTATACATGCAATCTTAAGCCCCTGTCTATCTTCTATTGTTTTTACATAATTTGTTGCATCCACTAATGAATTATGAGTTCCAGTATCAAGCCAAGCATACCCTCGCCCCATTAGCTGAACTTTTAACTCGTTCTTTTTAAGATACTCGTTATTAACAGTAGTAATTTCAAGCTCACCGCGGGCTGAAGGTTTGATATTTTGCGCAATATCCACAACACGATTATCATAAAAATAGAGACCAACTACTGCGTAGTTAGATTTTGGCTTTGATGGTTTTTCTTCTATACTGATGGCCTTACCATTATCATTAAAATCTACAACTCCGTAACGTTCAGGATCACTTACCTGATAGCCGAAAACTGTCGCGCCTGATTTTTGATTAACAGCATTCTGAAGAAGCGCTGAAAAACCATGGCCATAAAAGATGTTGTCTCCAAGAATTAGGCAGACAGAATCTTCTCCGATAAAGTCTTTACCAAGAATAAAGGCCTCGGCCAAACCGTTAGGCGCATCCTGAACTTTGTACTGTAGATTTAAACCAAGATGATTACCATTTCCAAACAGATCTTCAAACCGTGAAGTATCCTGTAGAGTTGAAATTATTAGAATATCTTTTATTCCGGCAAGCATAAGAGTTGATAGTGGATAGTAGATCATTGGCTTATCGTAAACAGGAAGAAGCTGTTTACAGACAACCTGTGTTGCCGGAAAAAGTCTTGTTCCGGAACCTCCGGCGAGGATAATACCTTTCATTGAAAAAATCCTTAAAGAATTAATTTTTTAACCAGTAAGTATATACTGAATCTAAAAGAGTCTCTATTGAAAAAGAAGGAGACCATCCTAAATCTCTTAATTTTGAAATATCACCTTTTAAATCTTTTACTTCATTCTCTCTGTATTTTTCAGGATCAATTTCTATTTTAACTTTTCTATTAACTTTCTTAAGCAAAATACCTAACAAATCTTGAATTAAATAACTATTCCCTGAAGCGACATTATATATTTCTCCGGAATTCCCTTTGCGCATGAGTAAGGAATAAGCTTTTACCACATCTTTTACATGTAAGAAATCCCTTTTTACCTTAAGATTCCCGACTTCAATTATGGGTTCAATTTCTCCTCTTTCAATTTGTGCACACTGTTTGGCAAATTCTGGAATAACATATAACGGAGGCTGCCCTGGTCCTGTGTGATTAAAAGATCTGGTAATGACAATATCTGTATTATAATATTTACAATATTGTGCCGCTAATAATTCTATAGAATATTTCGTTGTGGTATAAAAACTTTTTAAGTTTATTTTACTATTTTCACTTAAAAACGTTTCTGAATTATCATATACAGCTGAAGTTCCAGAAACAAGAATTCTTATATCTGGATTTTCTTTACAAATTTCAAATAAATTTACAGTACCAATGATATTTGTTTTAATAGCCAACAACGGATTCTCATTTGCAAATCTTTGATTTGCAATCCCAGCGAGATGAAAAATCTTATTAATTTTATTTTTTATAATAAAATCTCTTAGAATTGTTATATTTGTAATATCAACACATTCATAAGTTGAAATATTATTATTTTTGTTCTCTTCTTGGATATCTATACCAAAGAGATGTTCTTCAGGAAACTCCTTAACAAGATAGTTTCCAACAAACCCATTAGAACCAGTAATAAGAATAGACATACGATTTACCGTTCTAAATCTTTTTTGACCATCATCTCAACTAATGATTCAAATGTACAATCCGGTTTCCATCCAAGTTTTGTACTAGCTTTTTTAGGATCTCCGATTAATAAATCAACTTCCGCTGGTCTGTAAAATTTTTCATTTACATAAAGTACTTTTTTCCCAGTTTTTTTATCAATTCCAACCTCATCAAGACCTTTTCCATCCCAATGCAAATCAATATCTGCTGCTTTAAATGCAAGTTCACAAAACTCTCTAACCTTATGTGTTTCTCCTGTAGAGACTACATAATCGTCTGGGTTTTCTTGTTGTAGCATAAGATGCATTGCTTTTACATAATCACCAGCAAAACCCCAATCCCTTTTGGCTTCAAGATTCCCTATATCAAAAGAGTCAATTTCACCTTTTTTTATTCTTGATACATTATAAGTAATTTTTCTTGTTACAAATTCAAGACCACGTCTTGGCGATTCATGATTAAATAATATTCCAGAACAAGCAAAAAGGTCATAACTTTCTCTATAATTTATAGTAATCCAATGTCCATACAATTTTGCAATACCATAAGGACTTCTTGGGTAAAATGGTGTTTCTTCAGTTTGTGGTACAGCCTGAACTTTTCCAAACATTTCACTAGAAGAAGCTTGGTAAAACTTTGAGTCTGGACAAACAAGCTTCATTGCTTCCAACATTCTTGTAACACCCAAAGCTGTAAACTCTCCCGTTAAAACAGGCTGCCCCCAAGATGTAGGAACAAAACTTTGTGCAGCAAGATTATATATCTCATCAGGTTTTGATACAGACAAAGCATTCATTAGTGAATTTTGATCCAATAAATCAGCATTTATTAATTCAACTTCATCCATAAGATGACTTATTCTTTCAAAATTTAATGTGCTGCTCCGCCTTACAATTCCATAAACTTTATATCCTTGTTTCGATAGATATTCTGCCAAATATGAGCCGTCTTGTCCTGTTATCCCTGTTATTAATGCTGTTTTCATGTTTTGTTTCTCCTAACTTATAATTAAGTAATTTTCACATTTATTTTTTATTCTGTATAAAATAAAATATCGTGTGAATTTTTTTTATCAGTAAATTCATATTTTACAGTTCGAGCAATACCTTCTTCAATTGCAACAGGAGCAATAAAATCCGTTTGTTTTATATTTGCTGGTTCAAACATTGTATTTGCACAGAACTTTTTTATCCGAATACTACTTATGGGGAGTTTTTTCCTTATTAT
>JAQQAK010000322.1 GCA_028527945.1 Spirochaetaceae bacterium | reverse complement strand
TCATTAAAAATCCACGCGGCTCTTAACGCAGATATTGCTCTCTTTATAGTAGGAGTATGTTCAGCTGTAAAATGTTCATAACAGCTTATCGCAAGATAATAACTCGCGGCGCCTTCAGAAAGCCCTCTTGGTGAAGAAAAGTCCAAATTTGTAAATATTTTACCTATACTACCATGTCTCTCAAGATTGCTCTTATCAATTTTAGATATGGCTTGAAATGGTATAGATTCAAAATCACTTGGGAAAGCTGCATAGTAGCATGAAGGACAGACTGTAACCGGATAAATAAGAGGACAAACATCTCCATATTTTTGAGAAGGTTCATATAATCGTCTAAGTTCGCCTGTCAAATTACCGGCAATAAGACGGCCTCTTCCTGTTAAAAGTTCTTCACGTTTAAATTTGCAGTCACAAATAGGACATACTATTTCATTTTTTGACCAGAATGTTAACTTCTTATCATTTTCAGCCATACTTAACTCCAACATATTTTATATACGATAAAAGGCATTTTATTTAATACAAATAATTAAAATTACTTCTCTAAAACAACCATTGCAACAGCATTATCTTTTTCATGTGTCAGTGAAACAAAAATATTCTCCGCGCCCAGTTTTTTTAAAGCTTCTTCCGCGGTTCTATAAACCATAATGGTTGGTTTTCCATTATAATCTGATACAACTCTTATATCTTTAAGACAAATGCCCTTAAGTCCTGTACCAAGCGCTTTTCCAAATGCTTCTTTAGCAGCAAAACGTGCAGCAAGTGAAAGATATTCAGAGCTGCCTCTTTTTTTAGCTTCAATTATTTCATCAGGATGAAAAAACCGTTTTATAAAACCGGCATTATGTCCCCATTTCTCAAGTCGTTCTACCTGTACGATATCTATACCTATTCCAAGAATCATTCTTATTTAGCCTTTTTAACCCTTAAAATAAGAGTCTCTGGTGTATATCTTAATACTATAACTCCGGATGGAACTATTGGTCTGACATTTACAATATATTCACCCGGTTTATCAATTTCAGAGCAATCTGCAGTTAGAGCATAATTTTCACTTGTCGTCTTTTCTATAAGCATCTGTTTTCCCTGAACTTTTATATTCCCCTTTAAACCTGAGTTGTCTATATTAAGATCAAGTGGTAAATCAAGATATATAAGATCAATATCTTCAAAAGTCTTCATTATGACTGTTTCTGTAATTACCCCTTGAAAACCTATAGAATTTCCAGCAGGAAAACTTAGATAAGGATCCTGAACATTAAGTTTTACTCTTACATAAAAGTCTTTTTGACGTCCATCGAGATTTATAACTTCAGTTTCTATATTTTCTAGCTGCTCAACATGACTTGCCGGTCCCTCTACTACAGCTTCTTCAGTACTTAAAATATATTGATCCAGCTCATAACCTTTATCAGGATAGCCTGCTAAAACCGGTTGAATTTTTACAGAACGCGATATTCTTTTCTCAAGTTCAAGAGTAATTTCAGGGGGATCTATTTTTATTTCAAGATCCTCTATATTTAAAGCAGAACCGCGTTTTGAATATTTTAATACAGAACGAAACTGCTCCTCTGATGAATGTTCAGTAAAATCAGCATACACATCAATATCATTTTCAAGTATTGTAAAAACAGACTCTTCTGATCCTCTCAACATAACCTTTACACTTGAAGGAACCTCCGATGCTATCGCGTAACTTTCATTAATTCTTATATCAAGCGGAACTGAGAAAAAACGTTCTTCAAGGCTGGCTGCTCTGTAAAATAAGAATAGAAGGATCGCAAAAGCCACAGAGATTATTTTAGCGGGCCAATTACGTGTTACTAAATCTGTAAACTTATCAGGCATATTTTTCATCCTCCTTTGCAGAGGCTTCTTCTCTTGAACTAAGAAGATAAACAAGCTTTCGTTTTGTTTCTTCTACAGAAAGATCATAAAAAAGATTGGCATCATAAGCCAAAGAAATAGCACCGGTTTCTTCTGATACAATTAAGACAACAGCATCAGTTTCTTCCGCGAGACCTAAGGCGGCCCTATGCCGGGTACCAAAACTACGCCTTATATCAGTTTGTTCAGAAAGCGGTAAAAAACATCCTGCGGAATTAATCCGGCCATTATGAATGACAAGAGCACCATCATGTAGAGGTGTATCAAAACTAAAAATTGTTAAAATTAAACTTGAACTCAATTCAGCATCTAAAAGAGTGCCTGTATCAATTATATTTTTAAGCCCCATTTTGCGCGCAAAAACAATGAGTGCGCCACGTCTTCTTCCAGCAAGAACATCTACTGCATTGAGAACTGTGTCTATCTGCTGCGGTTTAGCTCCTGAACTTGATTTAAACCAGTCCCGCTGTCCTATTCTTGTAAAAATTGTTCTTAATTCTGGCTGAAAAACAACTGCAATAACAATAACAATAACGGTCGCAAGACCGTTCATTATCCATCTAAGTGTATTCAGTTCAAAAAGATAAGCAGCTCCGTATATTACAAGAATAAGAAGAATCCCCTTCAAAAGCTGCAACGCTCTTGTTTGTATGAGAATTTTATATAGTTGATAAATAAGAAACGATAAAATCGTAATATCAAGAACAGATCTTATTATATCGCTAAATGCCCATGAGTCAAAAAAAGAGCTTATCAAAGTCTTAAACTCCTTCTATCGCAGAAAACATATCAAGCATATCAATGTGCTCTTTCACATCATGAACCCTTAATATAGAAGCACCATTAATTACACTGAACATATCAGCAACAAGAGTACCTGTTAATCTATCCTGGACTTCAGAAGAATTGATATGACCAATAAAAGATTTTCTGGATAGCGCCATTAATACCGGATACCCCAAGTGAGTTAAATTATCTAAATGACGAATTATTGATAAATTATCTTCTATTCGTTTTGAAAATCCAATACCCGGATCTATTATTATTTTTTCTTTTTCAATTCCTTCATTTAACGCGTAACTTATACGTTCCTCTAATTCCTCAGAAATCTCTTTAATTACATCGTCATAAGATGGATTTTTCTGCATATTCCGAGGAGTCCCTCTCATATGCATTAAAATTACAGGAACATTTCTTTCAGCAATAAGCCCGGCAAGCGCAGGATCATCAGAAAGAGCAGAAATATCATTAATAATATCAGCCCCTGCATCAATTGCTTGTTCTGCAACAATAGCTTTTCTTGTATCAACAGAAACAGCAATTCCTGATACTTTACGAAGTTCTTTAATAACCGGAACCACACGCCTTATTTCTTCATCAGCCTCTACATAATCAGAACCTGGTCTTGTAGATTCTCCTCCAATATCAATAATATCTGCGCCTTCTTCTATCATTTTCAAAGCATTACTAACAGCATTTTCGACACTACAAGCTCTACTATCTGCGTAAAAAGAATCTGGTGTGGTATTAAGAATCCCCATAACAAAGGCTTTTCTTTTAGTTTTAAGAGTTCTTCCGGATAAGTTTAAAATCATTACAGTATTATAACTTAATCAAGCAAGACAAACAATAATCTATTTGATATGCTGTTATAATGAAGAACTTTTTTAAAACAATTTTAGTCTGCTTTTACTTTACAACAACAATTTTAGTCTGTTTTTCAATGGGACAGCAAGATGAACCTCAAACTAATGCTCCTAAACAAGATAGAGAGAAAACTGTAGATAAAGAGCAAAACTTACCCTATGGCTGGAAGTATGAAGAAGAAACAACTAATGAAGGTACAAGAAGTCAGGGAAAACTTTTTCGTCTTTATTATAGATACTCAGAAATTCAACCAGTTTTTAGCAAAGTAATCATAAATAATAAAATTTATAATTATAAATCAATGGATCATCCATGGGATAGTTACGGTTATTTATACAACAATGAAACAATAGGAAAACCTTCAATTACAGAACATAATATTACTTCTGATGATCTTGAAAAAGGCTGGTATGAATCAACATTTTATGAACAAAAACGTGGAACGCCTTCTGAATGGGTTTTTCTTGGGAGAAATGATATTTCTGTATGGATCGCTCCTGAAAAAATTGAATCATTTACTAAAGAAAATGATTTTGGTGAAATTTTAACTTTCTAAGCTAATATCAAAAAGCAAAAGACTTTATTTCAGAGAGCCTCTTTCAAACCCCGATTAGGGTTAAAAGAGGCTTCGAAATTCTAACTTTAAAATTGAAGTTTGAGGCAAAGACCTCAAACTTTTTAACCTAATACTCTGCCTCATCGCCGGCATACCAAGCCTCAAATAATTCACGCCAGGTTTCTACAGTAGAATCATCATCGTAAGTACAGAAATCGAGCCCGCCATATTCTTCTCCTGTTATTTCTGAGCTGGTATACCAATCACAATAGTCATATGGTTTAACCTGAGTTCCTGAACTTGTAGTTATAGTTGTTGTTTCACCATTTGGAATAAGAATACTAAGCCCCCGCACAGCATCACTATCTGTTAGGTTATAATAATCCCATCCAAGTGAGTCATATTTTGCAGTGTTATCAAGATTTACAGAATTTCCATAGCATGCAACAACTGCATCTGCTAAAGCAGTATTAACACTTGTCGCAACATTTTTTACATCATCAGAAAATTTTTCTGAATTAGTAATATTTTCACAAAAATCATACAAATCGTAATATGGATAATAGACGATATAACTAGCATTTGTGGAATAGATTGCTACAAAGGCTGAATCATCTCTTAAACTTTCAAACTCTGTTTCATAGTCACTACTACCGCTGTTATATACTAATGCTGCTAAACTATCTATTTTTGATTTTACTGTCTCAAGCTTTGACGTATCAAGAGCCGCCATTGAATGTGCATAGGATGACGCAGTTGAGTCAGTTGTTGACAAATAATACTGTTTTACAGATATATCTGCCATTTCAGACGCTGTAGGTGTACTTCCTGAAGATGAGAAATTATTAAAAATTTCCTCATAGTCCCAGCCGTAACCCCATTCACTGGCCATTGAAGCGGCAAAGTATTTTGTATACTCCCTAAACTCATATGCTTCTTCTATTGTTCCCATAAAACACGCATCAAAACCAATAAAATCAAGTGGAGGATCATCAGCATCAGCAGTAAAACAAGATGCTAAAGCAGACTGCAGTTCATTAGTATAAAGATACCCGCCTCCTGAATCATCCTCACAGAATTCTTTAGATGCAGTAGCAACCGTAGTTGATTTTGCTCCCCCACCATGATTCCATATTATTAAAGCATTTCTTGTTGAAGAAAAGTTTTCTAAACCATATTCCAAAAAGGTTGTAACAGTATCTGGGTCTGACATATCCAGTTCCAATGATTCTGTATAGGTATCATTCGTTATTCTGGTAGAATTAATGGTATTGCTATTATTATCAGGTTGGATAAGGTAAAGCTTTGAATCATTATTTTGATCCTGATCTACAAGAACAAGAACCTTTACATCATCACTTATTGAAGTATTAGTTGAATAAGAATCATACAAGCCCTGTTCCATCTCATTTATATCAAGTGGAACATAGTCTGAAAGAGTATTGTCACCTGCCATATAAATAAAAAAGGTCCATCCATCTCCAGAGGTTGCTCCTGATGATATTATATTTACAGCATCGCCTTCAAAGTTTGCTTCTATACTAATATCACTTGAAGGCATTGTTATAGTAATAACATTATTATCAGAACTACTATCTGAAGTAAGATAAGAATCTGCATTACTCCATGAGGAGAACGAATACCCTTCAGCTGCTGTTGCGGTCAAGGTTATAGACTCACCAGCAGTATAGGTACTGCCTGAAGGCTCACTTGTTATTGTACAACCGGAAGTATCTACACTTAACGAAAGTGTATATTCTTTTGAACAAGCAGTAAATGTCAATAGTATCAGCAAAAAGCTGATAACTGATGCTAATTTATTTCTCATAATATTTAATTTCCTTAAAAATATCCCCTAAAAGTTAAACCTAATACTCTGCCTCATCACCAGCATACCAAGCCTCAAATAATTCACGCCAGGTTTCTACAGTAGAATCATCATCGTAAGTACAGAAATCAAGTCCGCCATATTCTTCTCCTGTTATTTCTGAGATAGTATACCAGTCACAATAATCATAAAAACTTTTTGACATATACGTTTGCTCTCCTGCAGGAATTAATATTGTCAAACCTCTAACAGCGTCCGAATCTGCCGTTTCATAATAATTATATCCTAAATTATAAATGCTATAATCGTCCAAGTTTACAGAATTACCATAACAGCTAATTACTGAATCAGAGAAGGAAGATAATGCGCTTGAAGCAGTTGATATAATATCCGAACTAAAAACACTTGAAGCAGCAATTCGAGTTAAAAAGTCATAAAGATCATAATATGGATAATAGATCAAATAAGCTTGAGTTGTATTATATATTGGAGGGTAAACAGTTTCTGCACGAATTGATTCAAACTCTTCTTCATATTCAGAACTGCCATTGTTATATATTAAGGCAGCAAGATTATCTATATTATTTTTTACAGCATCAAGCTTAGTTGTATCAACAGCTGTCATTGCGTGAACAAAATTATGACTAGAGTTATCTTTTGTAGATGAATAATATTGTGTAACAAATAGATCAGCCAGCTCCGTGGATGTTGGGTAATCACTGTCATCTTCAAAGTTCTCAAAAATACTTTCATAATCCCAGCCATATCCCCATTCACTTGCCATAGATCCAACAAAATACTTTGAAAGACTTCTGTATTCATAAGCTTCTTCGATTGTTCCCATATAACATGCATCAAATCCAATTATATCAAGTGGAGGGTTATCAGAATCTTCTGTTAACACATCATTAAGTGCTTGCTGAATCTGATTAGTATATA
The DNA here is from genome assembly GCA_028527945.1 of Spirochaetaceae bacterium. Lineage (GTDB taxonomy): Bacteria > Spirochaetota > Spirochaetia > UBA9216 > UBA9216 > Thalassospirochaeta. The sequence goes on along the minus strand of JAQQAK010000322.1, from coordinate 2,948 downwards.
AATAAGTACCGCCTGCTGAATCGTCTTCACACACTTCTCTTGTTGTTGCTATACTGGAATTGCTTGTACCCTTGGCTCCACCTCCGTGATTCCATATAATTAAAGCATAATTGTCCGCGGCATAATTATCCATGGCATAATAAACAAACTCTTCAAGGGTATCAGGATCAGACATATCAAGCTCAAGAGACTTTGTATATGAATCATCAATAATCTGTTTTGAATTGATATCATCGTCATCTGAATCAGGTTTTATCAAATAAAGTTTTGAATCATTAGATTTTATTTGATCTGCTAAAACAAGAATATTTATATCCTTATTTACAAAAAAATTTCCGCCATAACGCGAATTATAAAGCCCCTGCTCCATTTCATTTATATCTAGGGGAACATACTCTGAAAGAGAATTATCTCCTGCCATATATACCATAATAGTCCACGGATCGTTTTCGGAAGAATTAATAAAGTCACATGATGTAAGTATCACACATACCAGTACCATCAAAAATAAAAAATAATATCTTGTTTTTTTCAACATGACACCCCTAATAAAATTACTGTCCATAAGATACCTCCTGTTTAATGATATTTCAATTTTGTTATAAAGGAAAGAATATAAAAACATTAACATTTTACTCAAGTTTTACAATATTTATTGAACCTATTAAACTGCTGACAAAGAAGCATAAAATATAATATTATGTTTTTTATGAATATAAATATCCGTAAATGGAACAATTTGAATAAAGAAGAAAAAGATCGCATTTTTGCAAGATCTGAATTAAATATCAGCGAAGTATCAGACTCTGTATCTGCTATAATTGAGAAGGTTGAAAACGAAGGTGATAACGCGTTAATAGAGTTTACCCGTAAATTTGATGGTGTAGACATTAGCAGCCTGCCCTTATTAGTACAGGAAGAAGAATATATCGAAGCAGAGAAAATGCTTCCGGATAACCTTAAAGAAGCAATAAAGTTCTCAATAAATAATGTTAAAACATTTCATATTGAACAGAAGCCGGTAAAAATGAGTTTCTCAGAAGTTTCTCCTGGCATTTTTGCAGGAGAAAGACCTAGTCCATTAACATCTGCCGGACTATATGTACCAAGAGGAAGAGGAAGCTTTCCTTCAATGCTTTATATGCTTGCAGTACCAGCTTCAATTGCCGAGGTAGAAAGAATTGTAGTGGTTAGCCCTCCTATTGCTGGAGGAAAGGTAGATCCAGCGTATCTGTATACAGCAAAGCTTTGTGGAGTACATGAAGTTTACCGAGTGGGAGGAGCTCAATCTATAGCGGCTCTTGCTCTTGGGACAGAATCAATTGCTCCTGTAATAAAACTATCAGGGCCAGGAAGCATGTATATTGCGGCAGCAAAGAGGCTCTTATCTTCAAAAGTAGACGCAGGCCTTCCTGCCGGACCTTCTGAATCTATAGTACTTGCAGATGAAGCCGCTGATTCTTTTAAAGTCGCAATTGATCTAATGATTGAAGCCGAACACGGCTCGGACTCTTCTGCTCTGCTTGTGACTCCTTCAGAAAATCTTGCCAATGAGGTCGCTGAGATTATTATCAGCAAAACCTCAACTCTTCCTCAGCCTCGAAAAGGCTTTGTAGAAGACGTAATGTCAGGATACGGCGGTATAATAATCACAGAAAGCCTGCAGCAAGCGGCTGACATTGTAAACCGTTTTGCGCCAGAACACCTTCAGCTACAAACTAAAGATCCATTTGATACTCTTAAGCTAATAAAGAATGCCGGAGAGATTTTAATGGGAGACTCAACGCCTTTTTCTGTAGCAAATTATTCAACAGGCGCTAACGCAGTTCTTCCTACTGGTGGAGGAGCAAAGACATACTCTGCGGTTTCTGTTCGTGACTTTATAAAATATTCATCAGTAGTTTATACAACAGAAAACGGCCTAAAAAATGCAGCGCCTCATGTAAAATCTTTAGCAGATTATGAGGGCTTTATAACACACGGTAATGCAATAAGAGAACGGGGTTTATAGGGATTGAAATTTAAATCCAGTATTGAAGCCTTTAACTACATTGAGTCTTTTACAAATCTTGAAAGAAATACAGCCTCTTTTTCATCCGAGTACAAGCTGGAAAGGATAAAATTGCTTTGCAGAATGTTTGACAACCCACAAAATAATTTTAAAGCAATTCATATAGCCGGTTCAAAAGGAAAAGGCTCAACGGCAGCATTTACAGCCTCCATTCTTTCAGCTAATGGATTTAAAACAGGTCTATACTGTTCTCCACATGTTACAACTTATAAAGAAAGAATAAGTCTTGCTGGACAATTTTTTGATGAAGAAATATATGTTGAAACGATTTCTGAAATGATAACTTTGGTAAATTCTGAAATCTCTTCAGGCTCTTTCCCAAGTGGACCGCCAACTGTTTTTGAACTTCTTACTCTACTGTCATTTCTTATATTCAAAAAGACAAATTGTAGCTGGGCTGTCTTTGAAACAGGTATTGGCGGAAGGCTTGATACAACAAACATTTTATCACCTGAAGCCTGTATTTTAACACTTATCGAATTAGAACATACTGAAATTCTTGGCAATACAATTACAGAAATAGCAGGCGAAAAAGCTGGAATTATAAAAGAAGGCAAACCAGTTTTTTCTGCCAGACAAACTCAGGATGCTGTAAAAGTCTTTAGAGAAAAGGCAAAAGTTCTTTCAAGTAAAATCTTTTTTCCAGAAGATTTTGCGCCATATTTAAAAAAAACAAAACCCTCTAAAGGATTTTTACAAAGTGGTATCATTAATCTTTTTTCAGAAGAGGAACTTTGTTTTAACCTGAAAATTCCAGGCAGCTTTCAACTTGAAAATGCTTCACTTGCCATAAGCTGTCTGTATTACCTGTCACAAAAAACAAACATTTTGCCTGATAATTTCAATTGCACACTTGGTTTAGAAAAAACGTCCTTAC
>JAQQAK010000321.1 GCA_028527945.1 Spirochaetaceae bacterium | reverse complement strand
AGATAGTTTCCATTTGCTTTATTGAGCCATGGGTTTTCAAAAATGCTGCAGCAAAAATTTGATCTTCCATGTTCAGTTCAGCAAGAGGTGGAAGTTGAAATTCTCCTTCAATTGCAATCTTGTCTTCAGGTATGGTTACCTTGTTTATTAAGAACTTCTTTCCGCCTGTAAGTGTTTTTAGCCTTTTCCAGCTATGCTTCATAAAATACCTCCGATGTTTAAAATGTAGCATTGGGTTAATGAGATGTCAAGGATTAAAATTAATAAAGTTAATAAATAGGCTTAAAAAAATTAAAAAAATTAATAATATATCTTGATAAAATTAAATAAAGTGCGGTTTGGTAGTAGAGACTTATTGAAGTAATGTTTTGTTATTTGGTTAGGATTTATCTTAAGATTAAAAAGATTTATATTTGAAGGAATAGCATTAAGGAAAGGCTCTTGAACTCTGTGACGGAAAGATTTATGGTTCAGATTGAGGGCAGCCTTTTTATAAGATTCTATCTTTTTTAGTGTAAGATTAGTAAAACTTGCATTAGGTTAGACTAAGAAAGTGAAGTTTTTTTTTAGAATATAATTGACTGTGGTAATATTAAGTATTACTTTATTGGGGAGGCAGACATGAAAGAACAGGTTATTACGTTTAAGGTTGACAAGGCTTTGCAGGAGACTCTTAACAAAATTCCTAACAAGTCTGAGTTTATCAGAAATTCAATACTTGAGGCTCTGGGTAATAAATGTCCCCTTTGCGGAGGTTCGGGGATAATGAATGAAGCCCAGAAAAAACATTGGAATAAGTTTATGGAGCATCATAGTCTTGAAACCTGTAATGATTGTGACCAGGTTCATCTTGTCTGTAAATATGAGTAATGGTATAAAAAATTCAATATTAAGTTTTTACCTTACCATTATCTTTATCATCTTTTAGTTGTTACGCAACTAAGATTCTCGCCTTCCATGGCGAGCCTCTAATGCAAAGTTTTTATAGGAGATAAAAATGAACAGAAAAAAAATTATTTCTGTACTGCTTTTAATTGCAGTAATGATGGTTCCTGTATTTGCTTCAGGACAGCAGGAAGCTTCCGGTTCTGAAAATACTGTAGAGCCGGCAGAGGATTCTACTGCTTCATCTGAGAAGTCCGATTCACCCATTAAGGTTTTTGTTAGTATAGTCCCACAGGCTTATTTTGTTGAGAAGATTGCCGGAGACAGGGCTGAAATTGAAATTATGGTTCCTCCGGGGAAGGGGCCTGCTACATATGAGCCTACACCGGGACAGGTGACAGAGCTTGCTTCTGCAAAGGCTTTCTTTACAATAGGAGTTCCTTTTGAAAATGCCTTTCTTCCAAAGGTGAAAGACTCTCTTCCTGATCTTAATGTTGTCGATACTTCCGCAGGAGTGACCAGGCGGCATATGGGCGCACATCATCATGAAGATGAAGAAGAAGCAGAGGAAGAGGAGCATGAAGAGGGTGGACTTGATCCTCATATATGGTTGTCTCCAGCTCTTGTAAAGATTCAGGCACAAAATATTTATGATGCTCTTGTCGCATTAGATCCTGCTGGAGAAAGTGAATACACTGCTGGTTTGAATGAGCTGAATAAGGAGCTTGATGGTCTTTCTTCAAGAATTGAAAAGGAACTTGCTCCTTATAAAGGAAAAATATTCTTTATTTTTCATCCTGCGCTAGGGTATTTTGCAGATCAGTTTGGTTTAAAGCAGATTGCAATAGAATCAGGTGGTAAAGAACCTTCAGCTGAGGCTATCGGTAACATAATTGATAATGCAAAGAATGAAGGTGTAAAGGTTATATTTGTTCAGCCTGAATTTTCAGAAAAGGCTGCAGGTGTAATTGCTGAAGCAATTGACGGAAGCGTTGTGAAACTTAATCCGTTAAGTTCTGATTATATAAATAATTTGGATAATATTGCTGAGAAAATAAAGGTTTCTTACGAATAAGATTGAGAGGGGAGTTTGCATGGAGCTTATTAAAGTAGAAGATTTAAGCTTTGCTTATGATAAAGAAGTTATTATAAGGAATGCTTACTTCTCAATTAATCAAAGAGATGTTATTACAATTGTTGGTCCGAATGGTGGTGGAAAAACCACCCTCATTCGGCTGATAATGGGGCAGCTTAAGCCTCAGAAAGGGACTGTTGAGTTGAAGAATAATGGCGGGCGGCTTTTTGGTTATGTACCGCAGTATTCTACAATGGATCCTTCATATCCTATAACTGTGTTTGAGGTAATTCTGTCTGGAAGAATTAAGAATATAGGCTTTTATAATAAAGCTGATAAGGTTGCGGCTGTAAAGGTGTTGAAAGCTGTGGGCCTTGAAGAGCAAAAGATGATGTCCTTTTCTGACTTATCTGGTGGGCAGAGACAGCGGGCTCTTATCGCTCGTGCACTTGTTTCTCAACCAGAGGTTCTTATTCTTGATGAACCAACTGCTAATATTGATGCTGAATCAGAAAAGCAGCTTAATGAGCTTTTGAAAAAACTTGCAGAGAACCATACCATAATTATTGTTACGCATGATCTTGCTTTTGTTAATGAAATGTCTACCCGTGTTCTATGTGTAAATCGTAATGTTAAGGAGCATCCTCTTGAGACTCTTGATGATGGAGTAATTCATTCTTTGTATAGCTCTCAGGTAAAAGTGGTTAGGCATGAGCAGGACCTTCTTCATGGAGCTGAGAAATGAATGATTTTATCCAAATGCTGATTAATCCAAATATTCCTTTTATCAGAATGGCTTTTATTGCGGGTGTGATAGGAAGTATACCGTTTGGATTTATCGGCTCTTTTGTTGTTGTAAAAAAAATGAGTTCTATTGCCGGAGCAATTAGCCATTCATCTTTGGGCGGAATAGGGCTTGCTCTTTATTTGCAGGAAGTTGCCGGAATAATGTTTTTAACACCTACTACCGGAGCCATGCTTTTTGCGGTTATATCTGCGCTTATAATAAGTCTTGTTATGATAAAAGGAACAGAGCGAGTCGATACTGTTATTGGAACAGTCTGGGCAGTTGGTATGTCTATAGGCATCCTTTTTATGATGAAGACTCCGGGATATGTCGATCCTATGAGTTATTTATTTGGTAATATTCTATTGATTGGAAAAAGCCAGATGGTGACAATTGCAGTTTTTTCCTGTTTTATTCTGTTGTTGGGTATTTTATTTTATCCTCAACTTCAGGCGGTTTCTTTTGATAGCAGCTTTGCTGAAACCAGGGGAATTAATACTTCTCTTTTCAATACTGTAATGCTGATGCTTATTGGTGTAACTGTTGTCTTAATGGTGACATTTGTAGGAATAGTAATGGTTATTGCGTTTCTTACAATTCCTCCAGCAATTGCCTCTCTGTTTTCCAAAAGACTTTCAGTTATGATAGCCTTATCAATACTTTTTTCTATAATTCTTTCTGTTGTAGGTTTATATTTTAGTTATATTTTTGATCTGCCTACAGGCTCTGTTACTATTGTTCTTGCCGGTGGAGTTTATATTATTTTAAGAATTGGAAGAATTATCCAGAAGAACCTTAAGAAGGTTTAAGGTTCTTTTACCCTTTATAAGCTGCCTTTTTTAGTCTATCATTCACGGCTAATCCTAATCCTTTGTCGGGGAGTTTGTAGGCAATGATTTTTTCTAGTCCAAGTTTATCCAGTCTTCTCATTGCTGCATATAAATTGGCTGCGGCTTCTTCTGGGTCGTTTGTTGTGCTCAATGCTTCAACAGGGCCATCGCTTTTTATTTTCTGTTCTCCAAATAATATTATTCCTGTTTTAGGATTGCCATTATCTTTTGGGAGTGCATCTATCAGATAAAGTGGTGTTGATGGTGCATAATGGCTTGCAAGCAGGCCGGGGCTTTCAAGGTTTTTGAGCTGAGGTTTATTTGCTGTGTCAATTTTACCTATTATTTTTTCTATTTCTTCTACAGCAAGTCCTCCCGGCCTTAAGAGCATAGGTGTTTTATGGACAAGAGACAATACTGTTGATTCTACCCCTACACGGCAAGCTCCGCCTTCAATTATTTTGTATCCTTCAGTTCCCAGTTGTTCTATGACATGTTTTGAGGTTGTAGGGCTTGTTTTTCCAAATGAATTAGCGCTTGGAGCAGCTATTGGAGTATTTGCTTTTTCAATTAAGGCCAGTGCTGTAGGGTGAGACGGCATTCTGACTGCTACTGTCGGGTTTCCTCCTGTTACAATATCTGGAACAGATTCTTTTTTAGGAAATACAAGTGTTAATGGTCCGGGCCAGAAAGCTTTTATAAGTTTTTGGGCTCGCTCGTCAACAGTATCTGTAAGCATTTGAAGCATATTGATGCTGCTGATATGTGAAATGAGAGGATCAAAATGTGGGCGTTTTTTTAGAGCAAATATATTTTCTACTGCGTCAGGGCAAAAAACATCAGCGCCAAGGCCATAAACTGTTTCTGTCGGGAAGGCTACAAGTCCGCCATTTTTTAGATATTCTGCTCCGTCTTTTATGTTGCAGTAATTATTGTTGCCTTTAGTTTTATTTTTACTGAGTATTCTGTCCGCAGCCTCAGAAATGTTGTGAAATATTTCAACATCTGCTGGTAGTTCTTTTAAATGTTTTCCACCGTGTCCGGTTAAAACATATAGTCCTTTTGCTCCGGCATTTGCAGCGAAGTCCACATCATGAGGATGATCGCCTATTACCCATGATGCTGCGGGATCTATACCAAAATCTTTTGCGGCCTTTTCTATGAAAAAAGGCTGTGGTTTTTTACATTTACAATTATCTTCAGTTTTATGAGGGCATGTATACCATTCTTTTATGTTCACTCCACTGTCTTTCAGTATCTTATCAATGTAGTTATTGACATTTTCTGCTTCTTCTTCAGTTATAAGTCCCTTTCCTATGCCACTTTGATTTGTGACAATAAATAGTTCATATTCTTTCTGTAGGCGAAGAAGAGTTTCTATTGTGTTGTTAAACATCTCAACCTTATCGGTTGTTCCTATATAACCGGAATCTTGAATTATTGTTCCATCTCTATCAAGGAAAACTGCTTTTTTAGGTATAGGCATGAAATATTCATATAACTGAAAGCAGAAAAAATCAAGGCATTGGTCGGCAACGTCAAAAAAGTCTTTGGCCTTGAGGAAAATAGTTTTATTTTATATATTTTCACAGCTTATGAATTTAAAATCATTATTCTTTGGACAGCATGATGGAAGGCTTGTACAAATTCCAAGGGCTATTCTTTCCAGCGCTGGCGGCAGCGTTTTGGATTACCTCACTACTATTATTCTCATAGAGATAGCAGGTCTTTCTGAGTTTTGGGGCGGTAGTTTGGGAATGGTTGCAGGGCTTATTTTTGTATACACTGCCGGCCGCTTATGGATTTATCCTCCCGTTCCGGGAGAAGCTGTAAAAATTGATGCCTTTTTATTCATTTTAATTTCTATTATTGGCGCCGGCATTAATATGCTTTTCTTATCGCTTGGACTAAAATATCTCAAATGGCATTACCTTTTTGTTAAATTACTTGTATCTGCTATAACATTCTCATGGAATTTCTCTATGAGGCGTGTTGTTAATATCAGGTTGCGCGAAAAACTCTGAATTTGTCATTTTTATTAACTTCGCTTACATTATCAAAAAAGTCTTTAAGCAGCTTATGATACCCAAGATGGTTGTTTCCTACTATTTGTAGCATTCCATTTTTTTTCAGGCAACGTTTTGCCTCTTCGAACATGAAGGCAGCGACTTCTCTTGTCTGAATATTTTTAAAATGGAATGGTGGATTGCACAAAATTAAATCCAGGCTGTTGTTTTCTATGCCAGTTAAACCGTTTGCTGTCTTAAATTGAGGACGGTTTTTAATGTTTTCTGCATCTTTAAAATTTAGTATGAAATTATTTTCTGTCGCCTGTATTGCGGCATAAGACTCGTCAGTGAAAATTAATTTTGCCGATGGGTTTTGTCTTAATGCTGATAATCCAAGAACTCCTGACCCGCATCCTATATCTGCAATTGTTTCTGCTTGTGAAATTTCCTCAATTGGAAGGCTTTCGAGAAATGTTTCTGCTCCCTGATCTAATTTGCCTGAGTTAAATACGGCAAGTGCAGGTTGTAGCTCTATTTTATATTTTTCTAGAAAGATGGTTTTTAATGGATGTTTGATGTTTTTCTTCTTATTTGTGTTTAGTCTGTACTGAATCCATCTGGAATGACGATAAAATGGAAAGATTTTTACAGTTTCAAGGTTTTGTTCAGTAATTTTTAAAACTCCTCTGTTCCATCGTTTATCCATTCCTCCAATCCATATTTCTGTTTCTGTCTCAGAAAAACTTAATGCAGCTTGTATGTATAGCTCTAAAAGTTCGAGATTTTTAGGAAGCCGTATGAAAATTTTTTCAATATTGTTCTTTTCTGCTTTCAGAGAAGTAATAGGGGTATATTTGATTTTTCCACTAATGTTTGCCTTGTTATTTTCTCGATTTTTTTTTGCGGCTTCCAAAGAAAGTTGTGAATCATTTATAATTGTAATATTACTTTTTCCCCATAAAGTTGAAAGAGCCCCAAACGCTTCACCAATTATTATAATTTCATTTTCATGTTCAGGAAATTTTTGGGCTATCCATTCATCTGCGGAGTCCCATGCCTGGTGGCTATGCGCTCCTTTAAATGGATAACGTTCAAGGTGTATTGATTTATCATTAATTTTCCATGTTTTCATGACTGGATGATACTGTATTTTTACTGCTTCGTTCAATTCTATTGTGATGCCGCATAAATGATGTTAGAATGCCGTCATGATAGACATTACTACAAATATAAAGATTGCTGTAGCTGGTTGCGGAAGCGCTGGAAGGCAGAATATAAGAGCGTTCCTAAATATTGATGAGGTTGAAATTTCAGCCTGTTGTGATACCGAAGAAGAAATTGCGCGTGTCACTGCGGCAGAGTTCGGGATAGCTGATTTTTATACTGATGTAAAGAAGATGCTTGACGAAAAATCTTTTGATGCCCTGGTTGTTGCAGTTCCGGATAATGAACATCTTCCTGTTGCTATAGAAGCTCTCTCCAGAGGTGTTCATGTTTTTTGTGAGAATCCGTTAGCTTCTGATTATCCTCAGGCTGTTGAACTTGCCAGGGCTGCTCGTGAAAGTGAGCTTACAGCAATGGTTAATAGTTCTGTTTTGTATTCTCCGCTTGTGTCGTCTGTTTTGAAATACATAAAAGAAGGTCATCTTGGCAGAATTAAGTTTTTTGAAGCTTCAATTATGCAGAATAAGCTTGAAACAGGAATTCTTGATGATCCATATGAAGAAAAAAGGCTTTTATGGCGTCTTTCTTCAGCAGCTGGCTCCGGTGGAGCTATTTCTGAGCTTGGTTATAATCTTTACAATGTCGCATCAGAAATTTGTGGTATGCCAAAAGAAGTTTCGTCGGCAATTTATAATATCTCTGGTTTTGATTCAATAGAAGAGTATCAGGAACTTGATTTGACATCCGGTGATACTTTTGTTTGTAGCGTAACGTTTGGAGATGATATTGCCGGACTTATTAAAGGAAGCTGGATGTCTTCTGGCCCGTATGAGCAGTTTACGCTTTCAATCCATGGCGAAGAGGCTGCGATAATTCTTGATACTGTGGCTTCTGAAAATAGTTTTACTGTTTATAATAATGGGCATCGTGAAACCATAAATGCTGAAAGTATAGCTGAAAGGAATTTGCATGAGGTTTTTGTATCAGCCATAAAAGGGGAGTGTTCTCCTGTTTCTGATTTTGACCATGCTTTGAAAATTCAGCATTTTATAGAACAGAGTCGCCTGTCTGCTGAAGGCGGCCTTAAGCTGGAATTTGATTAAACTAAAGGTTTTTGATTATATAATTATAATTGCCTCAATTTTAGTTTTTCTTTCTTTTTTCATTTATGGAAATAGGATGAAAAATGAGGCAGAATATTTGCTTGTTAAAGATACTGCAGGTGAGTTTTTGTATTCTTTGGATAAAGATCAAACAATTGTCGCAGACGGTCCGGTTGGAGAGTCTGTAATTGTTATAGAAAATAAAACTGCAAGGTTTGAGCATTCAGATTGTCAAAATGGCCTGTGCGTTTTAATGGGGGCTATAAGCAAAGGCGGAGAATGGGCCGCTTGTCTTCCTAATAAGGTTTTTATTTCCATAGAAGGAGGTCATGATGAAGAAGCTCCTGACTCACTCTCTTTCTGATAATCGTATTGCTGTTCTTGGTTCTCTTTGCATCTTTTTATCCGCTATAGAATATTTGTTTCCAAAACCGCTGCCTTTTATGCGTCTTGGCTTGGCTAATCTACCATTATTACTTGCTCTTGAAATATTGGACGTTCCCTCTTTTTTTATATTAGTTGCGTTAAAAGTTGTTGGGCAGGCAATGGTGAATGGAAGTCTTGCTTCTTATGTTTTTATTTTTTCATTATGCGGTTCTACGGCAAGCGCGGTTATTATGCTTTTATTTTATAAAACTTTAAAGGATCGGATAACCTTTGTTGGTATTTCTGTTGCTGGATCTCTTGCCAGCAATATTGTGCAAATACTCCTTTCTATCGTTTTTATTTTTGGAGAAGCTTCGTGGAAGATTCTCCCGGCTTTTCTTTTTGTTGGAATTCTGTCAGGTTTTTTTATGGGGCTTTTCGCGCAGTATTTTTCTCAAAAATCGATTTGGTGGCAAAGTTTTTCTGGAAAAACAGGTATAGATAAAAATAATTCTCTGAGCATTTTAGAAAATGAAGACTCTCTTGATTTTAAGGATGCAGAGAAGGGCTCAGCTAAGAGAGTTGATTATATCGGAAGAATAATTTCTCCTCAATTGCGGTTTTTAATAGCAATTATAATTATACCGGCATTTTTGTATATAAAAGTTCCCTTGGCAAAAGCGTTTGTTATTCTTATATTTTTTATAATTACATATTTATCTGGAAGAAAGATAAGATTTTTATCTTATTTCATTCTTGTTCTTTTTGTGACTGTTTTTAACCTTTTTGTTCCTGCCGGAAAGGTTTTGTTGTCCATTTATTCTTTCAGAATAACTTCAGGGGCTCTTGAGTCTGGTGTTATAAAAGGTATGACTCTTGTTGGTTTAATGCTTATTTCATTTTTTTCTGTTGCAAAGGATTTGCGGCTTCCCGGTCGTTTTGGACGTCTTCTTTCAAAAACTTTTTTATATCTTGAAAAACTTTTTGAATATAAAGGTAAATTAAATCCTGGAAACCCTGTCGGATCGCTTGATTTTATGCTGGTTAAAGTTTTTTCAGAAGATGTTGCTGTTTTTGGCAATTATAGTGATAAGGAAAAGAAGTTTAATCTTTCCCCAAAACTGTCTTCGATGTTTTATTTTGTTGCAATTTCGATAACAGTCTGGGGAATATTTTTCTTTCAGGAATTATTTGACTTCATTTCTTAGCGGAATTGAATCTGCGGCTCCTGCTCTTGTACATGTTATTGCCGAGGCCTTTGTTGCTCTTTGTAAACATTTTTCAGGATCCTCTCCTTCTGCGAGGCCAGCAAGGAAGAATCCTATAAATGTGTCTCCAGCTGCAGTGGTATCAACTGGTTTTATTTTTTCTGCTGGAACTTTTATTGTTGTTTTATTATCACGGTAATAAACTCCTTTTTCTCCAAGAGTTAAAACCAGTTTTGAGTCAGGATAGAGGTTTAAGAATTTCTCGCCAATGGCAGCTGGTTCTGATTCACCTGTAAAGCCTTCTCCTTCAATTTCGTTTACGATAAAAATGCTTATTTTGTTTAGTGGAAGTTTTAGAATGCTGTCTTCCATTGGCGCCGGATTTATGGCTATTATCATTCCTTTATCAAAGGCTTTGTTTATTATTAGTTCTATATTATTTATCTCATTTTGAAGTAGAAGCAGATCTCCCTTTTTAAATGGGGTTAACATTTCTGTTATATCATTTTCGGTTAGACTGTGATTTGCTCCTTTGAAAAGTATAATGCAGTTTTCTCCTTCTGGAATAACCTGGATTATTGCTCTTCCTGTAGGAGTTTGAGATATTTTTACGAGAGAAGTATCAACTCCTGCCTTGTCTAATCGCTCTTTCAGAAATAGACCATCCTTGCCGATTATCCCGGCATGAAATATCTCTGCTCCTGCGTTTGCAAGTGCTATTGATTGGTTTAACCCTTTTCCCCCGCAAAATTGAGTGTACGCTGTACTTGCTATTGTTTCTCCTGGCTTTACAAAATGGTCAAGCGAGTAAACATCATCAATGTTCAGTGACCCTATGTTAAGAATTTTCATATATATCTCCTGTCTTTTTCGAACCCTTTAAAAAACTTTTGTTTATTAATTTGAAGGGTGTTGAAAGGCTTTACACTTCTTGTACACCATTCATTAAAAAAAGAATAGCTTTTATTTATTATGGTAAGAGACCAAGACAATAAATTCTATTCCGTTCTGAATCAAGTATTTTTCTCCTTGTTTTAAATTAATTCTCTTAATATAGAGAAGTTTTATTATTGAAAGTTTTGTAAGGTTCGTATCATAGCAGATTCTACACTTAATTTTAATGACTGGCTATTAAAAGTGTATGTAATATTAAAAATAAAAAATTTAAAATTTTAAATAAAGGTTCTTCTTGCGCATTCCAATAAATGGTCTTATAATTATTTCAATTCAACTAAATGGAAACTTTGGAATAATAATATGGCTATAAAAAAGAACTTGGATATTTTAATTAGAGAAAGCTTTTATGATGAGATTATAAGTAGTAAATGGTCGTCAGGGCAGTCTCTTAACATAGATGAGTTGGCAGAGCAGTTTGGGATTAGTAGAACTCCGGTTACTCAAGCCTTAAAAAGTATGAGTGTCATGAGGATGGTTGACTGCTCTTCTGCTGGTCACTATTCGATATTATCTTTTGATAAGAAGCAGGGTAGAGATATTCTTGATGTTAGACTAATGCTTGAGCAAGAAGCTGTTAATGAGATTGAAAAAAAAGAATTTTTGATTGATAGAGATTCTCTCTATGATATTAGTCAAAAGTGTATAGAATCAAATAAATCAGAGACTGAACATGCTGTAATTCAGACACGACGTATGGATTTGGATTTTCATAGAACCCTTGTTGCTCAGGCACGCAATGAATGTTTGTCCGACCTTTATCACCGTGTTCAGGGACAGTTTATGGTTGCTAACTATTTGCTGAATAGTCCTTCTCGTGAACAGCAAATGGTCGCGGCAGAGGATCATGAAAAAATACTTATTGCTCTATCTAAAAAAGATTATGAGCAGGTTCATAGCTTACTAAAAGCTCATATTGACGCAGCATACCAGAAAATCTTAAAGAAAATGTCCTTAAATAATTATTGAAAAATTTATATGGATTAATGTGAAAGCGTTAATCTTTTATGTAAATAAAAAATCACCTGAAAAGAGTTTGATCTGTTTAATATTCATTTTACGCAAGGATATTTATGAAAAAGCAACCTTAATGTAAATGAAGAA
>JAQQAK010000320.1 GCA_028527945.1 Spirochaetaceae bacterium | reverse complement strand
CTTCTTTCATCAAGCGTCTGGTCTGCTCTATTGCTTCTTGATCTTCTACCTTCATTACTTCATCAATAAGAGATAAATCAAGATTATCTGGAATAAAACCAGCGCCAATACCTTGGATTTTATGAGCGCCAGGCTTTAAGTCTTCATTATTTAGGCTTTGAGTAATAACAGGAGAGCCAGCAGGTTCTACTGCAATTATTTCAATATCAGGATTTAACTTCTTTAAAGTTCTGGCATTACCGCTTACAGTTCCTCCTGTTCCGGCAGCCGCAATAAATATATCAATTTTACCTTCTGTATCATTCCATATTTCAACAGCTGTAGCCTTCTCATGTGCTTCAGGATTAGCAGGATTTTTAAACTGCTCAGGGATCCAGCTGTTTTTATTTTCAGCAGCCAGCTCTTCTGCTTTTGTAATTGCTCCGGCCATTCCAAGAGAGCCTTCTGTAAGAACAAGTTCAGCCCCAAATCCAGCCAATATCTGCCTGCGCTCAAAGCTTACAGAGTCAGGCATGGTCAGAATAAGTTTATATCCTTTCACAGCACAAACCATAGCAAGGCCTACACCAGTATTACCACTTGTTGGCTCTATAATAATTGTATCGTTCTTTATAAAACCATGCTGTTCACCTTTCTCGACAAGAGCAAAAGCCACTCTGTCTTTTACAGAGCTTCCAGGATTAAAATATTCAAGCTTGGCATAAACATTTGCATTATTACCACAAGAATTATTTATCTTGACAAGTGGGGTATCTCCTATGGTTTCCAGAACATTATTGTATTTCATTACAGAATATGAACCCTGACTGAAACATCCGCGTTCTTTTTAAGAGCATCGCTTATGGCCTCGTAAGTACCTGTTCGACTTGCAGCACATCCAGCACAAGCACCTTTATATCGTATATAAATATCTGTAAATTCATCTACTTCTTTCATATCTACAACCTCAAGGCTTCCACCATCAGCATTTAAAACAGGTAGAATAGAATCTTCTATAACTTCTTCAATCTTTTTATGTTTCTGGATTAGCGTTAATTCAGAGAAAGAAAGATCTTCAGAAGATTTATTTAACCTGTCTCTTTCCATTTCAGCACGAGTATCACGCAAAATATCTTCAAGGTGATGTTTTCGCTCTTCATGGCCGCCCGGCTTTATACATGATTTACAAAATGCTCCAGCCTTTGTGTATTGTGTAATTTCATCTACAGTATGAAGGTCATTAAGTTTAATAACTTCTTTTATAGTACTAAGTGAAACTCTGGCGCATTCACAGACAATCTCTTCTTCTTCAAAAGCCGACATATCAACATTTTTATAAAGCGACGCAGCCTTTTTAATAACATCATAAGCCATTACAGAGCAATGCATTTTCTGAGGAGGAACAGCAGGCTTATCTGGCTCATCACGAAGAGCCTTTTCTACATCAATATTTGTAATCTTGACAGCTTCATCAACTGTCTTACCAATACAAAGCTCAGCTGTAACATCACTTGAAGCGATAGCAGTACCGCAACCAAAGCTCTTATATTTTGAATCTAAAATTATATCGGTTTCAGGATCTACCATCCAAAAAAGTCTTACAGCATCTCCACAAGAATCAGCTCCAAAATCCGCAACTATAAGTTTAGCGCCTTTTTTTGCAGCCTCTTCTTCTGTTATTTCGCCCATATACTTGGGATTATTCATTCTTTCGCTGACTTTGTCTGAATAATGCTCCCAGAGAGCTCCACCTATTAAATCATTCTTTGCCATATTTTTCTCCCAAATAGCATAAAAACACCGGACATAAAGTCCAATATAATTCTATTATATATACCCCTTATCTCCTGTTGAGGAGATCTCTCTTAATCTTTTAACTGATGTTTTAACCGCATCAATAGCATAATCAATTTCATCTTCTGTTGTATATCTTGAAAGGCTGAAGCGCATTCCTGTGTGAGAAAGATCTGATCCTATATCCATAGCCACAAAAGTAGGATTAGACTCTAAAGACTCAGATGAGCATGCGCTTCCGGTAGAAGCGGCAACACCCTTCTGGTTAAGATCCCACAAAAAGGCCTCGCCTTCAACGCCTCTGAAACTTGCAAGAATAGTATTTGGCGTTCTTAAACTTCGCTCTCCAATAACTTCAACATCATCTATATCGAGAAGAGCATCCTCAAGTTTATTTCTAAGCCTTCTGACCTCTTTATTTTCATATTCAATATTCTTTACAGCAAGCTCCATTGCCAACCCCATTCCTATCATATAGGGAGTATCAACTGTTCCTGCCCGAAGACCACCCATCTGCTCGCCTCCATGAAGAAGAGGAATAAGATTAGCGTTTTTTCTTACATATAAACCGCCTACTCCTTTAGGTCCATGAAATTTATGGGCACTAAATGTAAGGTAATCGGCTCTTACGTCCTGCATATCTACAGGAATCTTGCCTACAGCCTGAACACCGTCAATATGAAGCTTAACACCATTTTCATGACATATTTCAGCATATTCTTTTACAGGGTTAATAAGTCCGGTTTCATTATTGGCCCACATAATAGAAACAAGGGCAGTCCGGTCTGGATCTATCGCGGCCTTAAGCTCTTCAGGGTCTATAATACCCTGGCTATTAACCGGAAGCCATTTTACGTCAACACCTAATTTCTCCAAGAATAAATAAACTTGAGAAACAGATGGATGTTCAATAGCGCTTGTTATCATCTGCATTTTTCGATGATTCATAAAACAATCAAAATAAACAGATTTTATTACATTATTGTTACCTTCAGAGGCACAACTGGTTATTATTATATCATCTTCATCAGATGCATTTATTCCTGCATACAATCTATCAAGGGCAATCCCCATATATGGGTGAACTTCTGTTCCAAAACTATGCAAAGAATTCGGATTTCCATACATTTGAGTAAAGAATGGCTGCATAGCCTCTGTTACCAGTGGGTCTACCATTGTAGTTGCATTATTATCTAAATATACGCGTTCCATAATTAAGAAATATAGTCATATATTTTGGTTAAGGCAAGCTCTGAGAAAAATGAATTGAAAAAGTTCTTATAAATAGAAACAAAAGACAAAAATTGTTGTAAATTTCCCTTAATTTAAAGGAAAATTTACAACGTTAATGTTATATGATTCAGAATTTTTTATATTGAAAGATCATGATGTCCCTGCCAGTAAGAATCTCTAAGCTCTTTGACACTTTCATCTACAAGATATTCATCAAAAGGCATCATCTTATCTATTACAGCACCATTTGGAGCAAACTCAATTATTCTGTTTGAAGAAGAATGAACAAACTGATGGTCATGAGAATTAAACAAAATTGAACCAGGAAACTTTATAAGAGCATTATTCAAGGCTGTTATAGATTCCAAATCAAGATGATTTGTAGGCTCATCAAAAATAAGGACATTGGGTTCTTCAAGCATGAGTTTAGAAAGCATACATCTAACCTTCTCTCCTCCTGATAAAACCTTAACCTTTTTTAGAGCTTCATCTCCGCTAAACAACATTCTTCCAAGAAAACCTCTTACAAAAGATTCTTCATCTTCTTCTGTGTACTGCTGAAGCCATTCAACAATATTATAATCATTTTCAAATAATTCAGTATTATCTTTTGGAAAGTAACCATACTTTATTGTAACTCCCCATTCAAATGTTCCTGAATCCGCTTCGGTCTTACCTGAAAGTATTTCATATAAAGCAGTTTTTGAAGCATGCATAGGACCAACAAAAGCAATTTTGTCACCCTTGTTAACGGTTAATGAAAAATCTTTTAATACAACTTCACCGTCAATAGTTTTTGATAAATTTTCAATTGAGAGGATATTATTCCCTGGTTCACGTGAAGGTTTAAAATCAACATAAGGAAATTTTCGTGAAGAAGGTTCTATATCATCAATTGTGAGTTTATCAATAAGCTTCTTACGGCTGGTAGCCTGTTTTGCCTTTGACGCGTTAGAACTGAATCTTTGAATAAATTCCTTAAGTTCTGCGACCTTGTCTTCTCTTCGTTTTTTGTCATCCTTCATCTGCTTTGCAGCAAGCTGACTGGCCATATACCAGAAATCATAATTTCCTACATAAAGCTTAATCTTTCCAAAATCGACATCAGCAATATGAGTACAAACCATATTGAGAAAGTGTCTATCGTGAGAAACTACAATAACTGTGTTGTCAAATTTATAGAGAAACTCCTCAAGCCACGCAATAGATTCAAGATCAAGGTTATTTGTAGGCTCATCAAGTAGAAGAATATCAGGATTACCAAAAAGAGCCTGAGCAAGAAGAATTCGAACCTTTAAAGCCGGCTCTATTTCATTCATTTGTTTATAATGAAGGTCTTCTGTTACACCTAATTGACTTAACAAGGTTGCGGCTTCACTTTCAGCTTCCCAACCGTTCATATCGGCAAAATCACCTTCAAGCTCTGCAGCTCTTATTCCGTCTTCCTCTGTAAAATCTTCCTTTTCATAAATGGAATCTTTTTCAGTCATTACGTCATAGAGTTTTTTGTAACCCATTATAACGGTATGCATTACAGAATAATCATCAAATTTAAATTGATCCTGCTGAAGGACAGCCATTCGTTCACCGGGAGAAATAATAATATCTCCCTTATCCGCTTCAAGTTCTCCAGAAAGAACCTTTAAAAAAGTAGATTTTCCAGCGCCATTCGCGCCGATTACACCATAGCAGTTTCCCGGAAGGAACTTTATATTAACGTCCTTAAAAAGGACCCTTTCTCCAAAAGATAGAGTAATATCACTAACTGTTAACATATGTAGAAGATAACTGAAACACAAGTTTATTACAAGGCTGTAAGTGTTGCTGCAAACTTGTTTTATCTTTGTTTATTTGTTAAGATTATTCTGGAAAAATATAAGATGAAATTAAAAACAGGATCATTATTAATACCTTTATTCCTAATTACTTTTTTAATATTCCTGGATGGATGCCAAGATGATACAGTTACTATAACAACACCAGTTTCAGCTGTATGGAACACTATTGTAAAAACAAACGAATCTATAACATTAAGCTGGAAGGCTTCTTCCTCATCAGAACAGTATAACTATATTCTTTTAAAACTGTCAGAAGAATCAGACTGGACTCCAGAAAACGGCACTGAATATAGTTTGAGTTCCGGTATTTCAGGATTACTTTATTCAGGAACAGATACGTCATACTCTGATTTAGATATAACAAAAGGCTCTATTTATATATATAAATTATTTGCCGCTGATAAAGACTTTACTTACGCGGATCCTATCGAAGTAAAAATAAAGATTGAAGACTCATCCTCTGATGGTTCTTCTGACACAGGAAACATCTCAGTAGTTTATACACCTACACTTGAAGAGGCAGTACAAAAAAATTATTACATAAGCTTAAAATGGGAAGAAACAAACAGCGAAGCATCAAGTTTTATTGTTGCAAGATCTATTTCACCAATCACATGGGAACCTGTGACAGGAACAAGCTATTCTGCCGGAGATATAATCAGCGGAGTTTCTATAATTTATTCTGGTACAGATACATCATACCGTGATACTGAAATAAATAATGGACAAACATATTATTATAAAATATTTGCCTTTAACAGTGACAAACTATATTCTGTTGGTATACAAAGCAAGGTATATTTTGAAGAAGAGGCAGATCTTGAATATGACAGATTTGACTGGGTTGACAACTACATTATTTATTATGGCACCATTGATGACAATGCTATTAATACATTAAAAAAATACGATCTTGCAATAATTCACCCCAATAATAATGGAGATAGTTTAACCAGAGCTAAAATTAAAAAGATTCAACGCGGAGTTGATACAAGCGATCCAGATGATGATGTTATTGTAATAGGATATATAGCTGTTGGTGAAGATTTAA
>JAQQAK010000319.1 GCA_028527945.1 Spirochaetaceae bacterium | reverse complement strand
CTAATCTTTATGTGACAGATTACGGTAACCATATGATAAGAAAGATTGTTATTTCAAGCGGTGAAGTGACAACATTGGCAGGTTCTACAACAAGTGGTTTTAACGATGGAACCGGAACATCTGCTTATTTTTCTGGTCCTTGGGCAATAACCTCCGACGGAACTTACTTTTATGTGGCTGATACCTCTAACAACATGATAAGAAAGATTGAGTAAGCTGTACTCGTGCAGCATTATTCTTGGCTATAGAGTTTTTTGCTGGTCAACCTTGTTAGATGTCCGTGTTTCATCTCTCGTACGGCTGATCAGCTTCTCTGTCAAGTCTTTTTCTTTGTTTCTATTACCGCCTGGGACAATTGGTTTTATGAATTTCTTTACAGAATTCATACAAAATATAGTTTATAGCATAAGGTATATGCCCATAATGCTTGATACCGACCATCCGCTGTACTGTTCTTTTTGATTTCTCGTGATATCACAAATTGGTTTCTTCCAAGCCGTTTGGATATGACCCTTATTGATTCTTTCTGGCGTAATCCTATCATTATTTCTTTACGCTCTTCAGGTTTTTACTTTCTATACAGTCGCTTGTGATTTGAGTTATTATTCATCTGGGAGGCTCCTTTGGTTTATTTTTATGGCTAAAAAACACTTTACCTTAGGTGGTCTCCTTTTGATATCCCTGCTCCTCATTTCCTCTTTGTGTTGCTTCTCAGACTTGAACTCGAGATTATTGTTAACCTTCAGGTAGATTTTCTTTGATGATAATGTCTATTGGGATAGACTCTTTCTGAGTTGTGTTATGCTGGTTTAATAACTGACTTTGAAATATTTCTCTTATAGTATTGTAGCCTTGGTTTTCCGGTTGTTGTGAGATTAAAACTGAAATTACTCCTTCACGCAGACCTTTTTTATTATCTTCAAGAAGGTCAAAGCCTATTACTGTAGGCATTTTGTCTGATAACTTTTCTTTTAGCCTGTACGCAATTTTACTTGTCGCATCGTTGGGGATAAAATATCCTGCAGCGTCTGGATTTTCATTTATTACAGAATCAAAAAAGGCTAAAAATAACTCTTTTTTATTTTTGTAATCCCACACAAGGTTAACAATATCAACATTTTTAGTTTCAAAATAATCAGTGAATCCTTTTGCCCTTTGCTGAAGATTGTAGGCTGTTGAATGCATTTGAAGGCAAACAAATTTTGATGCATCAGGATTTAACACATTCATAATTTTTGCCGCGCACCAGCCTGCTTTATATGAGTTTTGAAGATTTTCTGTTATAGGATGAGCTTCGGGTAATGAGGAATCAAAAAAGGCATATGGAATATCTTTTAGCGAAGCTATTACCTGATAGGCCTCTGACTGAACAACAGGAGCCATTGCCAGCACATCAATTCCTTCATTTATGAGTTCCTTGCCTTTTTCAAGATAGTCACCTCGTATAGTTCGATCAAATTCTCTGGTTTCTGTTGAAATTGGGAATTGAGTAATCTCGGCCATAGCTCTGTTTATGCCGTTATAGATCATGTCCCAGTATCCACCTTCAGAACTTAGCTTGGGGATAAGTATTCCAATTTTAATTGACTTATTCTTTTTAAGGTTTGACGCAATAATATTAGGTTTATAACCAGAGTCTTTAATTATCTTTTCTATTTTAGCCTTTGTTTCTTTTGATACTCGTCCTCTGTTGTGTAGGACTCTGTCAACTGTTCCGATAGAAACTCCGGCCTCTTTGGCAATATCTGCAATTTTCATAGTAAGTTCTTGCTATTATAACAACATGCTAAAAGCAATCAACCTTTACTTTGACCATAGTAAGCATTCTTGCCGTGTTTGCGCTGATAATGTTTATTTATTATATAGTCTGGAAGTTGTGTAAAATCAGGATTTATTGTTTTTACCATCCAGGCCATTCTTGCACATTCTTCAAGAACTGCCGCGTTATAAACGCTGTTCGAGGCGCTGTTTCCCCATGAAAAAGGACCATGCCCTCCTATTAATATCATTGGATTTTCGTTGAAAACAAGTGGATCTTCAGGAAAGGCTCCTGCTCCAGCTATGTCCATGCCTGTCTCTGGTTTCTGAAATGTTTCTACTATCAAAATACCTGTATTTTTTTCATAGCCATTTAGAACCTCTTTTTCTGATAGGTAGCGACTGCATATTATAGCGTTTGCCAGATGATCTGCTTGAGTTGTTCCCAAAATAGGAATAGATTTCATTGCTTGTGCCCATGCTGTAGCGTGGGGGGAGTGAGTGTGAGTTATTCCTCCAATTTCAGGGTGTGCTTTATAAATCTCAAGGTGAGTCGGGGTATCTGATGATGGGTTAAGTTCTCCTTCAACTTTTTTCCCTTCAAGATCTATAATTACAATATCCTCGGTTTTTAGTTTGTCGTATGGCACTCCCGAAGGTTTTATGGCGAAAACGCCCCGGTTTTTATCAAAACCGGAAACGTTTCCCCAAGTATAAATGGCCAGATTTCTTTGAGGAATTTCAAGGTTTGCCAGAAATGTTTCTTCTTTTAGCTCCTTATATTTACTTTGCATAGTATCCTCTATTCCAGCGGTCTTCTTTTCTGAATTGTGAAATTGTTGTGTTTTTGTCTATTGCAAGATGTTCGACTCTAACAATTTCAGAATAGAATTCTATATACTCAATATCTAATGCTGTTGTAAGTGTATTGTGATGCCCTGCTCCTGACAGGATCCATGCTTCTGTAGAGGTAAGAAAGTCTGGAAGGGGGTTCCATAAGGCTCTTGCTACAGGAAGTTTCTCAAACTTTTCAGGTGCGTCAATTATCTCAACGTCGTTGGTCACAATTCTGAATCTTGTACCCAGGTCTACTATAGAGCATGTAAAACCTTCTCCGGCCTTTCCGTTAAAAACTATACGAGCTGGATCTGATTTATCTCCTATTCCTAATGGGTGTACTTCAATACTTGGTTTGTCTCCTGCTATGCTGGGGCATACCTCTAACATATGGGCTCCAAGATTATATAATTTTCCTTCTTCTAAATTATATGTATAGTCTTCCATGAAGCTGCATCCACCGTCGAGGCCTTCTCCCATCATCTTTAAAGTTCTTACCATTGCGGCGGTTTTCCAGTCTCCTTCGCCGGCGAATCCATAGCCTTTGGCCATTAAGTGTTGGCATGCAAGCCCTGGAAGCTGGTTTAAGCCATGAAGATCCTGGAAGTTTGTTGTGAACGCCTCTGCGTTATTTTCTATAAGAAGTTTTTCTATCGCTATTTCGATTTTTGCCTGTTCTCGAATTTGATTCATGGCAAAATCGGGATTTTCATGCTTTGCTATTGTATAATCTTTTTTATATTCTTCTATCAAAGAATCTATTTCGGATTCTGTTACCTTGTTTACGATTTCTACAAGATCGCCAATTCCATAATATGGAACAGACCATCCCAGTTGAACCATTGCTTCTATTTTATCACCATCGGTTACTGCTACATCTCGCATGTTGTCACCAAATCTGACAATTGAAAGACTTCTTCCGGCTACTGCTGCAGTTGCAGCCCTCATCCATTTTGCCATTCTTGTTTGGAAAAGTTTGTTTTCATAATGTCCGGCTATAACTGAACGCGGAATATCCATTCTGCTTGTAATAAAACCAAACTCTCTATCACCATGAGCACTCTGGTTAAGGTTCATAAAATCCATATCCATTGTTTTATATGGAATCTTGATATTAAACTGGGTGTTTATTTGCAGCATTGGTTTTGATAATGCTCTAAGTCCGTTTATCCACATTTTGGCGGGAGAGAATGTATGCATCCAGCATATTATTCCCGCACAGTTCTCGTCACTATTTGCTGCTTTTATTGTTTTTTCTATAGATGGAGAGTCTACAAGTATTTCTTTATATATAATCCTGCATGGGATTTGTTTACTGTTGTTAAGTTTCTCTACTATGATTTTTGAATTCTTTTCTACATTCTTTAGTGCGTCTTCTCCGTAAAGGTGCTGGCTTCCTGTCAGGAACCAGAAATTATAATCTGATATTCTTTTCATACTGTTTTCCTTTTAATTGAAATAGCAAGCGTTAACGTACACAATTATAATCACATAGTTTTTGATGATTTGCAAGTTTTTTATTTAGGATATTTTTATTGTTTTTTAGTAATTTTTCTAAACAAATAGGATTTTAAATATCCTTTGTGTGATATCTGTAGTTCAGAGAATATGGAGCCACTTTTTTTAACTTGTTGATTTTTGGAATAGTCATAGAAGTCTAATAATATGTAAATATATATTCTGCAAGGGTTTATAAGTTTGTTGGAATATACTTCTAATGTCAGAGTCTGTTAAATTCTTAAAATTATCTTACAGCAGATTTTAATAGTTTTTTGAAGTCTATTTTTATACTGCTCTTATGTTAGTTTATTGTTAAAAAAAGTTGACAACTGGAAAGAACGGGTGTATAAAAAATATATCAAAGAGTGAACGTTAACGCTTTTCGTCAGTTTAAAAAACATTTGAAAATACAGCCTTGTGGCTGTCTATTATAAAAGGAGGAAAGAAAGAAAAATGAAAAAAATTGCTATTCTTATTCTTTCATTGGTTATGGTAGGGTCTTTTGCTTTTGCAAATGGACAAGGAGAAGAGGGAGGAGATGATAAACCTCTTATTGGTGTATCAATTTGGAGTTCAACAGATACTTTAGGCAGTCAATGTAAAAGAATTCTTGATGCAGCGGCTGAAGCTTTGGATGTTGATATTATGTATGTAGATCAAGGTCATATTTCTGAGCAGGTAACAGCTTCTGCAGAAACTCTTTGTGCCGCAGACTGTGACGGTATGATAATATGTAACTCCGCTTCTTCAGAGATGACTTCTGTTATTAATACTTGTAATGAAAACCAGGTTTATTGTGCTCAGTTTTTCAGGGTAATTGATCCGGAAGCAAATCCTAACGAATATGCTATTGCTAACAAATCTCCATACTTTATTGGAGCTGTTCATGAGAATGAAGTAGAGAATGGAAAAAATCTTGTAACTATACTTTGTGAAAAAGGCTGTAGAAAAATAGCTCTTGAAGCTTGGGAAGCCGGTGACGCAACTTTCTTGTTAAGATGGGAAGGTTATAAAGCAGGCATTGATGTATGGAATAGTGCTAATCCTTCAGATACCGCAGTTCTTCTTGACCCTCAGTACGGTGGAACAACTTCTGACACAGGACGTGCTACAGCAGAAGCTATTATTAATGCTAACCCTGATATCGATGCCTTGATTGTTGCTGGAGGTGGTGGAGATACTCTTGTTGGTGCTCTTGCAGCTATTGAATCAATGGGGCTAAAAGGCTCAATCGACGTTGTCTCAACAGACTTCCTTGCTGATCTTGATTCACAGTTAGCTACTGGTGGAATGTCAGCTGAATCAGGTGGGCACTATTGTGATCCTCTTTTTGCTTTCATGCTTGTTTACAATGCAATTAAGGGTAACTATGAGGTTCCTACAGATTCCTTCTATGATGTAGAGTTTCCTTATCTATACGTAGCATCTTCAGAAGATTATCAGGCTTATGCTGAATACTTTGTAAATGATTTGCCATATAACGCAGAAGAGCTTAGAGCTATGGCTGGTCTAAGTGTAGATGATCTTAAAAAAGCTGCTGCTTCATTGTCTATAGAAGACGTTAAGAGCCGCAGAAACTAAAACTTGAGTTATTATGGAAATATTTAATTTTCCTTACTTTAGTATTTATGTTTAACTAATCAAGCCGGTGGACATTTCCTCCGCCGGCTTTTTTTATAAAAATGGGATATGACATGGGTAATACAATAGTAAAATTAAAATCCAACAGATTTTTCGGAATTGCGGTGCTTTTATTAATGGCTTTGTTTTTCTGGGGATTTTTCAGGATTTTGTCTCCGGATAATTTTGGTTCGGGAAAATTAATGGGTAGTTATCTGCAGACCAGTATACAGTATGCTGTTGGAGGCTGCGGATTTTACTTTATAGTAGTGATGGGGTTATTTGATTTTAGTATTGGAGCTAATATCGTTCTTTCATCACTTGTTGGTGTACTTCTTTCCAGATATTTTGGATATTTGGGACTTATATTCGGTTGTCTTCTTTGCGGGACTCTTATAGGTGTTTTTAATGGAGTTCTTTATTCCAAGCTCCGGATTCCTTCAATGATTGTAACGGTTGGATTAATGCTTATTCTGGAGAGTTTTGCAAATTATGTTGTAACTCTTGATACTTCCGGGTTTCCTGGCAAACTTACAGATCCTAATATTTTGGCGTTCAACCATGCTCCCTGGAATTATGTTGTCGCAATTATTGCCTTTTTACTGACAGTATTTCTTCTAAGGTACACAAAGATTGGAACCTATTGTAACGCTATTGGTAGCAACGAGTATGTTGCAAAAAATATGGGAATAAACGTCGAGAAGTATAAAATTCTTGCTTTTGTTTTGCTCCATTTTTTTGTAGGGATTATGGCTCTTCTTACAGTTAGTTATGGAAAGGGAATGCTGGCAGTTACCGGAATGGCTTCTATGGATAGAAACTTCAAGCCCTTGATGGGGACATTTTTTGGAGTTGCTTTTAAAAAGTATGGAACTCCGGTTACTGCGATTGTTATTGGTGAGTTTATAATAACCTTGATTTTTAATGGATTGGTTGCTTTGAACGTTCCAACAACAATAAATGATTTTGTGACAGGTGCTGTTCTGCTTATTATTGTTGCTCTTACAAATAGAGGGGCAAGAGGCAGTGTGGTTAAATAGCGGGGGATGGTGATGAGTGAAATTGTTTTAAAATCAGAAAAGATAAATAAACACTTTGGTATTACCCACGCGGTAAAAGATGTTTCTCTTGAGTTCAAAAAAGGTGAGATTCATGGCCTTATAGGTGAAAATGGATCTGGAAAATCAACCTTTTGTTCTATGCTTTGTGGTATTCATTCTATTTCAAGCGGAAAGTTTTTTATGAATGACTCTGAACTGAGTGTTAAATCTCAAGTAGAGGCCAACCTTGCCGGAATATCGATAATCGTACAGGAAATGGGTACACTTTCAGGATTAACTGTTGCCGAGAATATTTTTCTTGGAGAAGAAGAACAGTTTATGCATGGAATTGTTAAAGATACAGCCGCATTGAACCGTGAGGCTCAGAGGCTTCTTGATAATTACGGCTTTAAGATAAACGCTTCTACAATGATAGATAATTATAGCTTTGAAGATAGAAAACTGGTTGAGATTGTAAAAGCTACATATTTTAACCCTGAAATTATTGTCGTAGATGAAACTACAACAGCACTTAACCAATCTGGTCGTGAAGAGCTGTTTAAGGTAATGAATGCTATAAAAGCTGACGGCAGAACAGTAATTTTTATTTCTCATGACTTATCTGAAGTTATAACACACACCGATAGAATCTCTGCTCTGCGTGATGGAGAGCTTGTTGGTACTGTTAACAGCTCTGATGTTGATTCTGATGACCTTAAAAAAATGATGGTTGGAAGAGAGCTTGGCGGTCGTTATTACAGAACTGATTATGGATCTTCGGTCTCAGATGAAGTTGTTCTTTCTGTAAAAGATGTTACGGTTCCTGGAGAAATTGAGAATGTGAATTTTGAACTTCATAAAGGAGAAATCCTTGGTTTTGGCGGTTTGTCTGAATGTGGTATGCATGAAATAGGGAAGGCTGTTTTTGGTGCATCGTATGACAGAAAGGGAACTGTATTACTT
>JAQQAK010000318.1 GCA_028527945.1 Spirochaetaceae bacterium | reverse complement strand
ATAATGCTTTTCTTTTTGTTTCCAACATTTAGAGATTCATTCATAAATAAGCCTCCAAATGAATTATAACAAGCAGTTAATTTTTATACCATAAACAAATTTAATAATTATAAAAAAAGTAATATAAATGAACTGCTTACGCTTGTATTGTTGAAAAAGAAGTTTAAAGAATATAAAATTCTTTTATAAAATGTTTCCAAAAATTATATTCAACAAGAGGTGTTATGAAATTTTTGTCTAAATCCAGGAACGCTAATACTGTAAATTTTCTTTGCTTTTTTATAGTAATTCTTATTACTACAGTGTCTTTGTCTTCATGTTCGTCAATTTATTATTCAATTGCGATAGAACGAAATGATAAATCTGATGTTGTAAAATCATCTTCAAGAGAGGAGTCTTCTGAGGATGAAAAAAACATTTTTTTGAAAAACAAGAAATGGTTTCTTAGCCAGCCTTATACAACGCTTCAAATAACGTCAAATGATGGACTAAAATTGAAAGGTTATTGGCTGCCGCATTTTGATGAAAATGGTAACACTTCTAAAAATACTGTCATTCTTGTTCATGGTTATTCCGGCAGCGCGTTTACAATGGGACCTTTTGCTAAAACATATTTTGAAGATTTTGGTTTTAATGTATTAATGCCTGACGCAAGGGGGCATGGTTCCTCTGAGGGTGATTATATTGGGTTTGGCTGGCCTGACAGGTTTGATATTCTTGACTGGACAAATGAAGTAACCAAACTTATTGGTGATGACTGTGATATTGTTCTTCATGGAATTTCAATGGGAGGTGCTACTGTTCTGATGGTAAGCGGAGAGGCTCTTCCATCACAAATAAAGTGCATAGTTGAAGATTGTGGTTACACAAGTGTTTGGGATGAGTTAAGGTTTCAGATGATTCATTTTCGGAACATAAAAAATCCTGATCCAATTCTTGAACGAACCAGCGAGTATACAAAGAGAAAGGTTGGTTATGGCTTTAAAGAAGCTTCGGCTCTTGAACAAGTAAAAAAGGCCACAGTCCCTATTTTGTTTATTCATGGCGGTGCTGACTCTTTTGTTCCAACAGAAATGGTTTATGAGCTTTATGATGCCTGCCCTACGACAAAAGAATTGTTCGTTGTTGATGGCGCGGAACATGGCCGTTCATGTGTTGTTGCTGAAGAAGAATATATAGATAAAGTAAAAAACTTTATTCGCCGGGAAGGTTTAATACCCCGCCCTGCTTTAGCAGTATTCTAAATGCAGAATCTTCTATTTGGAAAGAGTATTTTTGTGTTGGGGCTGAAACCTGACCGTCTAAACCCATTCCTTGCAGAACCAACCTGTGTTTGCTCTGCTCCGGAGTGGTTGATTCGAACTCATGGATTGAATTTCTGATGTAAATTTGTTGTTCAACATCTTTATATGTTCCTACAGGTGGAGGGGGCTTTCTTCCTGTGAGCAAAAAGATGGAGTTTTATTTTTTTGTTCACATAGTTTTAATATCATTTGTTATAATCAGAATAATGATTAATAATTTAATTTTTCCTGGTTTTATTATAGTTTCCACAGTCTTTTCTGTTTTTTTGATTTTACTGCGTCCGCTATGGGCTGATATTAAAACATTTCTACATTTTCCTGTTCCTATATTAAATATTATATTTTTTATGTCTTCTGTTGCTGCCATTTTGGGTTATCTACGCTTTATAGACCGAATGTTGATGCTTATCATTTCTATTTTTGAGATTGTTATAATAATTGGATTTTCTATTATAACAGGGCGAAAACTAATTTTTGTAGTAAATAATGTAAAAAGATCTTGTAAAATATGGCTGATCTTTTTATTTATGGTTTTAGTTTTTTGGTGGATTATCCCATATGCTTCGTTCTACTTTTTTTATACTGCAATATTATTATGGGGAATTTTAGGCAATTTATCGTTTTTAAGGGTTACAGCATTACCAGTTCCCTTTTTGATGAATGAACAAAGACTTCGATTTGTTTTTGGGTGTAATCGAAGATGTTCTGCCAAAATAGATTATAGTTTGAACAATGAAGAAATTATAACAAATCAGCTTTCCCGTTCCGGTTTAAAAAGTTTAGCTTCTGGGCTTCATTATACTGATCTTATTTTAGAACCGCAAAAAGAAACATCAATTCGTTATCAGATAACATTGACTCCTGTAAAAAGGATTTTTTCAACAAGTATAATAAAATCACAAAACTATAAGTTAAAAGAACAAAATGTAATTTTTCCATCTTTTCAACAAGAGTTAAGTTTTCTTGCATTTGCAGATCTACATGGACGAAGTGAACTCTTTAAAAACATACTATTAGCAGAGACAACTTCACAATATGATCTAATTTTTCTTAATGGTGATATTTCTAATAATTCTGAGTCTCCTAAACAGCTTGCAAATGATATTTTAAAACCTCTTGCAAAAACCTCTACTCCTGTAATTTTCAGCCGCGGAAACCATGAGGCCAGAGGAGAGGCTGCTATGCTTCTTGCTGATACTTTTGCTGATAATAATGGAAGGCTATATAGAAGTTTTCTTTTTGGAAGTATTTATCTTTTGGTTCTTGATACAGGAGAAGATAAAGACGACTCTCATCCTGAATATTCAGGACTTATTGATTTTGAGCATTATCATGCTGTTCAAGCAAAATGGTTATCTTTAAGATTGTCTTCTCCTGCGTTTTTGAAAGCAAAATACCGGCTTGTGGTTGCGCATATTCCTCCTGTTCAGAAGGATATTCCTGAATCTTTAAAAAAGATGTTTTCTTTACTCAATGGGCAGGGTATAAGCGCAATGTTAAGCGGTCATACTCACCATGCAGAAATATTGCATCCTGATTCTTCTGGTTTTGATTATCAAATAGTCATAAGTGGCGCGCCAAAGACTGAAGAACTCTCTTATATCAGAGGTCGACTTGGTGGAGAGACGTCTGCAATAGAAATTGTCAGGAAAGATGGCCAAATTATAGACAGTCTGAATCTTGTTTGATTTTCTTTTTTAATATTGACTAAATTCTCAAATTAGCTATATTGAAAATATATTAGCAGCAGACAAAGGATCCTTTATGCTAACAATGTCTGCTTATATCTTTTAGGTTAAAGAGGCTGAGAACAGCAATTTTTTGTTTTAAGGTATAAGTTGAAGAATAAAGGATTTTGTCATCCTTAAAAGATCCATCAAAAACTTATATCTATTTAGTCTCTTTGTTTAAGGAGAAAGAAATGGGAAAAACACTTTGGTTCCTAACAAATGGAGTTAGCTTGGTTGATGTCTTTACGCGGAAAACTGACGCGGAAAGTGAATATATGAAGTTTCAGGATGATCCTGATTTTGATTATTATGAATACTACTCTTTAGATATTGATGAACTTGAAGACTATCCTGAAGAATATGATCTTGCGTTAGAACAGGGATATTTATAAAATAATAATTATCAATATACACACACTGCAGTTGTTTAAATTGGAGTGTGTGAAAAAACTCTACCTCAATTCTAAATCCTTTCAATTTTTTCATAGCGTTATAGATATTCTGGACGCATATATCAACGTATAGTATGCTCTCCATAATATACATTTTCTTTTTTATATGCAGTATCGTTGTTATAACTAATTCAGTCTGGAGGCTTCTTATGAAAAATAAATTACCCTTTATGGTATTGGCTAAACCTATAGGGCCGGTTT
>JAQQAK010000317.1 GCA_028527945.1 Spirochaetaceae bacterium | reverse complement strand
TTAATGTTGAAGAAATTATGGCAACATTAGTTGCCATAATTTAAGGTTGCATAGTTGTTACGAACTGGAATTCACCAGCATCATTAACCTGAACAACTACAGCGTCTTTGATAGGATCTCCATCTGTAGTAAAAGTCATTGTTCCTGTAATACCAGGATAAGATTTTAGAGATGCAATTGCGTCTTTGATAGCTTCTCGGTCTGCTCTGATATCACCTGTTAGACCAGCAGTTTGGATGGCCTTAAGAACAATATTAACTGCATCAAAAGAAAGTGCTCCAACATCATCAGGCACATATCCATACGCAGCCTTGTATGAATCGATGAATTCTTTTGTTTCGCCAACAGCACCTGCAGCAGCATAATGAGTTGTGAAATAGTACCCTTTAACAGCACCTTCTGAAAGTTTTACAAGGTCAGCTGAACCCCATGAGTCTGAACCCATAACAGGTTTGTCCCATCCAAGGTCTTTTGCCTGAGGTACAATCATTGCAACTTTGTTGTAAAAGCTTGGTAGATAAAGAATTTCTGCATCTGTAGATATAACCTTTGTCAACTGTACGGAAAAATCCTGATCTTTTTGACCATAACTTTCAAAAGCTACAACAGAACCTTCTCCATTTGTTTTTTCCCAGGCTTCTTTAAATAATCCAGCAAGAGTTTTAGAATAGTCATCTTCCAGATTATACATAATAGCCGCCTTTGAAAGATTGAACTGTTCTTCAGCAAACTTTACAGCAACAGGAGCCTGAAAAGGATCCAGAAAGCATGCTCTAAAGACATATGGTCTATCTAGTGTTGTGTTTGGGTTTGTAGACCATGGACTAATAAGCGGTGTTTTATTGTCATTCGCAACTTGTCCGGCAGGAATTGCACGGCTTGATGTATCAGGACCTACAATAGCAAGAACATGATCTTGTTCTATTAGTTTGTACGCGGCGCTTACAGCAGATTCTGCTTTAAGTTCGTTATCCACGTAGATGAAGTCAAGCATGTATTTAACACCATTAACTTCAAGACCGCCATCAGCATTAATTTCTTCTTTAATTAATTCCGCAGCATATTTTGTACCTTCTCCTACTTTTGGAGTGTCACCTGTAAGAGGGATATCAAAACCAATTTTAATTGTTTTTTCACCCTGTCCATTTGCGAAAAGCATGGCGGGCATAAGCATAAGAGCTGCTAATACGATTGTTAGTATTATTTTTTTCTTCATTTTTTCCTCCTGTTTATTTTAGCTCTGCTTTTACTTTGCAAAGAATGTGCCAAGACTGTTATAAGATAAAAATATAAAAAAATTATTTTTTTTTATTATGTCTCACAGCGCCTTTTCTTCTATATAAAAAATTACATCCTCTAAATAGCATTATTTCTATATACAATTCCCCCTCTTTTCTTACATAAATGTAGGAATATACGATTAAGAGTTCCTAAATGTAGGACATTTTTTAGCTAACAAAAATACTAATAGATATTTAACTAGTAAAAAAAAGGTTTTTACCATTTTTAATTTTGTTTTTCTCATACAACTTTTATCTAAAAATAACGCAGTATTAACTTTCTAAATTTAATGATATTTCTTAATAAAAATACCAACATATACCCTTACAACGTATTTCGTATTATCTTTTAATTTATATACGTTTTTCGTTTTTTGTACTTGATCAATTACTTTTAACGTTTTAGGATTATATATAATTTTTTGAAATGGAGTTTTATTATGATAATTGGTGTTGCAAAAGAAATAAAAAAACATGAATACAGGGTGGGACTCACTCCTGAAAACGCTAAAGCGTATATAAATGCGGGGCATTCAGTAACAATTGAAGCTGGAGCCGGAGTAAATGCTGGATTTCCGGATCAGGCATATATTGACGCTGGGGCAACCATAGAAACAGATAAAAAGAAACTATTTGACAACAGTGAAATGATAATTAAGGTTAAAGAACCTATAAGCGAAGAATATGATTTATTTCATGAGGATCAAATTCTTTATACTTATCTCCATCTTGCCGCTGATGAACAACAGACAAAGGCTCTTTTAAAAAGCGGAGTAAAAGCAATAGCCTATGAGACAATCGAGGAAGCAGATCACTCTCTACCATGTCTTACCCCAATGAGTGAGATTGCTGGAAAACTATCTGTTCAGGAAGGAGCAAAATATCTTGAGAAGACATTTGGAGGAAGAGGCGTTCTTCTTGGTGGAGTTCCAGGTGTACCACGCGGAAAAGTAGCTATCCTTGGCGGTGGAGTCGTAGGAACAAACGCCGCAAAGATTGCTATAGGACTTGGAGCTGACGTAACAGTTCTTGATATAAGCGCTAAACGACTGGCCTATCTTGATGACATATTTGAGTCACGAATAACAACTCTATATAGTAACGAAGAAAACATTCAACTCATTCTTAAAGAAAGTGATCTTGTTATTGGCGGCGTTCTTATTCCTGGTGCCAAAACACCTCGCCTTGTACGAAGAGAACATTTAAAAATTATGAAACCTGGTTCTGTACTTGTTGACGTTGCAGTTGATCAGGGAGGATGTATTGAAACAACACACCCAACTACTCATGATGATCCAATATTTGATGTTGATGGAATCATTCATTACTGTGTTGCCAATATGCCAGGAGCTGTATCTTTTACCTCTACTCTCGCGTTAACCGGAACAACTCTCAGGTATGGTTTAATGCTTGCAAACAAAGGTGTTGAGAAAGCTGTAAAAGAGTCTGAAGCTCTTAAAAAAGGACTTAATATCTATAAAGGAGCATGTGTTTATAAAAAAGTAGCCGAAGCTTTAAATATAGACTATACTCCTTACAATGAAATTGTATCTATGTGATTTCATTAGCAAGGAGTTATGTGAATGAATCTTGATGATATAGACTGGAAAATTATCAATATATTGAGAGATTCTCACGTTCCTAATAGTACTATTGCCCGCGAACTTGATCTGTCTGAAGGAGCAATCCGTCAGCGTATAAAAAAACTGAAAGACTCAGGAGTAATGGTCGTCCGCGGGCTAATCAATCCAGACATACTAGAAAACCAGCAAATAGCAATGGTTGCCGCAACTGTGGCGCAAGCATCCATGTTAGAAACAAAGGCTAGAGAAATATCAAAACTTGCTAATGTACAATCTGTGAACATTACTACGGGGCGCTATGATCTCATGATTGAAGTACTAGTTGATTCAAATAAAGGTCTTGTTAAGTTTTTGACAGAAGAACTATCTCGTGTTGAAGGAATAGCCTCAACAGAAAGCTTTATAATGCTGAAAGGATACAATAAATACGTTTAGAACGTTCTTTTTAGATGTGATTTTAACTTTACATCAAAGGTTTTACATTAAAAACACTTTACAAAATTATTCACTATGCTAAGATTAGGCTTTACTAACTTTATTACACTTCTATGTTTTAATTTTAACGGAGTTTTAGCAATTATGAATAGATACAAAATAAGAGATATTGATTCAGGATATCATTGTTCAATTATAGGAACCTGTCTAACTCTTGATGAAGTAAGAGTTATGCTTGAAGCTGCATATAAAGAAGATTTATCTGAATGTACAGATTACATTCTTCATGGAATGGCAGTTCAGGCTGCAGGAGAGATTTCAAAATTATCAAATAAAATAACTGATAAATTAAATTCTAAATATAAGATTGAACTATATAAAACTTCTTCTATTAATAATCATATTGATCTTGAACGATTCTGGGATAAGTCATATGAAGAAGGAAATATTGCCGGAGCTTACTGGGCTATTCTATCACATTCCAATTGTACAGAGTCCTTATTAAATAAAGTTTTTGGAGAAGTTCATATGCTCTCTCATCTAACCGGCGCAAGTGAGCGTAAAAGCAGATCTGAGATTAAAGAGTTCGAGAAAGAAATTGAAAAGCTGCGCTTTCATTTAACTGATTTAAAAGAAAAGTTATCAAACTCGAATGATAAAAATAAAAGCCTCCAAAAAGAAAACAGATTGCTAAAAAAAGAAAATACAGCTCTCATAGCTTCAATATCAGAAAAAGGGTCCTCCATCTATGGCGAGAATGATTTATCCATAGAAATTGAAAAACTTAAAAGCAAGCTTGAATTTTCAGAAAACAGATCAGCTACTCTTCTTGAAAAAGTTAATACTCTAACAGAAGAACTTCATGATTATAAAGAATACACAGAACTCCTTGGAAAGTTGTCAGATAATTCTGAAAACAATGCAGCAACTCCATGCGCAAGATCTTGTGAAACTGAAAAAGATATTAATCTTCAGAAAAAAAAGGTTCTTCTTGTAGGAGGTCGTCTTTCAATGATTCCTCACTGCAAATCAGTTGTTGAATCACTGAATGGAGAGTTTGTGTATCATGATGGCGGAAAGGAACAGGCGCCGACTGTATTACATGGTCTTGCAAAGAGCGCTGATATTGTAATTTGCGCTCTTGATTGTGTCAGTCATGATGCAAGCCGCTGTGTAAAACGAATCTGTAAAGATAGCGATCAAAAAATTATTATGCTAAAGAACTCGGGACTTTCAACCTTTGCCCGTGAGCTTAAAAGAGTTGTGTAAAAACTTTCTATAGATCAAGCTTTCTTTGAAGAATCATGAAGAGATTTTTTTGATTATAAAAAAAACACAAATAGCTAAATTTGCAAATGTAATCAACCACCCCGTAGCAGAGCAAACACAGGTTGGTTCTGCAAAGAATGGGTTTAGACGGTCGCCGCTTTCTACCCAACACAAAAATACTCATTCCAAATAGAAGAGTCCGCATGTAGAATCCTGCTAAAGCAGGGCTGGCTATTAAAACATCCCGGCGAATAAACTTCAAAGCAAGGTGATATTTTATAATGGAGGTAATCAGTTTTTTTAACTTTACTTAAATTTCTAATTCGTCATTTACTGATCAATTAATAGATACTTGTCTATTTAACCTATAGAACAATAGTTTTCTATATTATATACATAAATATTGGAGACTTATAATATGAAAAAGCTCGACATAATTTCCAGAAAAATACCAATAATACTTTGCCTTTTTTCAATAGCTCTTTGTTTTTTATATGATTTTTTTAGACCATCTTTACCTCCATGGTGGAAGCAAGTCGGAGGCGGTATTCCATATGTGCTATTCTGGATTTTGCTATTTTTTGTGTTTTTACCTCGCCGCAACTCTATTTTACCTATTTGCATTATTGTTACTTTATC
>JAQQAK010000316.1 GCA_028527945.1 Spirochaetaceae bacterium | reverse complement strand
AATGATCTTATCCAATCGCATACAGAAGCAGGAAGAACATTCATTTCAAGTCCAAGCATTTTGTCTGTGCCAACCTCTTTTAGAATTCTCTCCAGTATTTGACTGTAAGCAAAATCAAGATGGCTGTTTTGAATCTTCTCGTGGTATACAAAGAACTCATCTACTTTAGCATTGATTTTTGCATGATCTTCTTCTAAGGCAGGTATGATATAACTGGTTTTATCTGGATAAACTAAAAGAACTATCGGTCTTGTGTAAGAGATTGCTCTGAATCCACTAAGATAG
Organism: Spirochaetaceae bacterium; assembly: GCA_028527945.1. Taxonomy (GTDB): domain Bacteria; phylum Spirochaetota; class Spirochaetia; order UBA9216; family UBA9216; genus Thalassospirochaeta. The sequence continues at coordinate 4,477 of JAQQAK010000316.1, read as the reverse complement.
TATTCATTATCCGGTTCCCATATTATAGAAAGCTCTATTCCTTTTGCTTTCATTCGGCTTCGTAAAGCTTCAAGCCTGCGATCTACATATTTTTTATCAAATGTTTGCATATATCCTCCAATCCCCTTGAGGATTTGTTAATATTAGTTTGTATTTTTAGTCTGCGGCAACATGCCGAGTTCCATCATTAAAAAGCTGAGTAAATCAGTTCTTCTGTCTACTTTTGCATCTAAAGAAAGCCCTGGACCATGTCCACCTTCAACAACCTTCAACAATATAGGGTTCTCTGAGCTTGTGGCCTCCTGAAGAAGCGCTGCTAATTTTCTGCCGTTCCAGGGTTGGCAGCGTACATCGTCTCGGCCAGAAAGAATGAATACAGACGGATATTCAATTTCCTGAACAACATTATGAACTGGTGAATATTGCATCAGAACCCTAAAAATGTTTTGATCTTCAGGATCTCCATACTCGATTGTGTATGAAGAAAGAAACGGATCCTTTATTGCCCTAATCATATCTGTTAGAGGAACTTCAGAGAGAACTACTCTGAAAAGATCCGGACGTTGAACAATTGCTGCTGCGGCTGTTAATCCACCGTTACTTGCACCCATTACTGCAAGCTTTTTAGTTGTTGTATATCCTTTCTTTATTAAAGATTCAGCGACATCATATAGATCATTGAATGTGTTCTGCTTCTTTTCGCGACGTCCATTTTGCCACCAGTCTCTTCCTTTTTCATTTCCGCCTCGAAGGCCCGCATAGAGATAAATTCCCCCCGCTTGTACAAATGGGAGAACACAACTTCGGCCTGAACCTATATATGCAGGAGCAAGATTTGTGTTCCAGCCACCGTATGCGTGTATCATTAATGGAGAGGGCTTGGACCTGTCTATATCTTTTTGTAGAACCATGAAGCATGGTATGTCCTCTCCATCACGTGAGCAAATTGACATTTTTTCAACTAAAATATTGGATAGGTTTTTCTCTGATTTTGTGCTGACTGATTTTACATCCAGATTGTTTAGATTCAAACAATATAAGCTTGTTGGAGATGTAAAACTGGTGTAGCAGAAATAGACATTATCTCCATCAACAGCAAAAGGACAAGCATCAGGAGAACCCGGTAAATCTATAAGGCCAATTTCTGGAAGTGAAATCATTTGTTGAGTTTTGTCTTTAAGTGAAACTACTCTAATCCTTGAACTAGCCTCTATTAGCTCGCTAATAATAATATAACCACCAGTAACCGTAAAATGCTGTATCACAGCGTCACTTTCTGCAACAAGCTCTGACCATTTTGATCTATCCTCTATGGACTCCATTGGAATTGATAAGATTCTTCCACGTGAAGCGTTCCATGTTGTTATCATTAGATACGAATCTTTATAAAAACTGCCAAAAGACTCACAATCTGAACCGTCCATAAGCGCAAGCCATTTATTGTCTTTTTCACGATCAAGAAGCCATGCTGTGTGGGGAATTTCCCAACTTATATTTACAGCTACATATCGGCCGTTTTGTGATACAACTGGTTTGAGATGTGGATCTTCTGGTGATATGGGCTCGGTTTTTGTCGGTTTTGCTTTCTTTATATCGAAAAAATATAAGAGCTTTCCTGCATCTTCAAAGTCTGAACCTCTTCCTCCGCTATAATAAAAACCAGAAGAATCAGGCAGCCAGGCTATGTGAGCAAAAGATGTATGAGGTATAGCTTTTCCAATATTTTTTTCACCTTCTGTTTCAACTACAAACATCTGGCTTTGCTCATCACCTCCAGAGGATAGTCCGTAAGCAACATATTGACCACATGGAGATGGATAAAACCAATCCAGTCCCTGTTCATCAAGTATATTTGGATCAACAAGAACCTTTGTTATATTTGTTGCTCTGTTAGTTACAAGAAGTTGTGTTTGTTGAAGGTTTGTAGGATGGAATGTATGAAAGATATAATTTGGTGTAAAAGCTGGCAGTTTTGAATCAAAGTCAAGGGAGAAATCAATATCTCTCCAGTCTTTCTCTATTGTTTGAACAGAATTGCTGGAATGCTCACTGTGTGAACCTTTATTTGTCATGCTTAGAAGTACAGCTTTACGCAGTTCTTCACGGTTTCCCCATTTTTTTATATATTCATCCGCAAGGCTATTCTGTTCATAATCCCAAGAGCAGACTTGGTCATTATTGTCTTCTAACCACCTGACATAATCTATGATCTTATGACCATGAAGTTCTTCTGTAAAGGGTTCTTTTTTGCTGATTGGATATTTGATGATACCGATAAAAATTTCCTACATTGTCGTTATAGTTGAGGTTTTAAAAGTTTAATGTCTTAATTACTATAACCATATTCCAATTTTAACTGTAATTTCTGGGCAAAAAAACGAATTTACTGATAAAAAAGTTTATTAAATTTAACAAATTATCAGATCTTGTTCCACCCCCCTCTTTTTAGCTATGAGGATCTTTTAATTTTCTTTTTTGTCTATAAAAAAAAACTTGATAAAGAAACTATAGTAGATTAACATGTTTATAAGGTGTGATTACAATGAAAAATAGAATAGATTTTATGACTATTTTTATAATTGTATCCTTATTTTTAACAGCATGTTCTGAGCAAAGCTTTACTAACCTAGGTTCTTCTCAGGTTACAATTTCTACAGGACTCTTAAAACTCGCAGCAAAAACAAGCATATCTGATATTGACTCTATAACACTGACTATAACCGCAGATGATATGGATACTATTGAAAATACCATAACAGAAGATAGTGTTGAAATAGAGGTTCCTGCAGGTTCTTCAAGAACTTTTACAATCAAAGCTTATAATTCATATGATGTAGAAATTTATTTGGGCTCTACAACAACGGATTTAACCGCAGGAGAAGATGTTTCGATATCAATCGAAATGGACGTAATTGTTGTATATCAAATCAAAAAAGTAGAAAGCTATGATTCTTCAGGCAATCTAACATATTATTGGGTTGTTACTTATGATGCTGATGGGAATAGAACCAAAGAAGAAGAGTATGAATCTGACGGAACATTATATTATTATTGGACTTATACATATGATTCTGACGGGAACATAACAAAACATGATTATTATAATTCCAGCGGAACACTGGAATATTCTTATAGCTATAGCTATGATTCAGATGGAAATATTACTAAAGAAGAATATTCTAATTCAGACGGTTCATTATATTCATATGTATATACATATGATTCTGATGGAAACAGGACTAAAGAAGAGTACTATTATGATGAAACATTAAACTATTATTATATTAATACATATGATAATGATGGAAACATTACCAAACAAGAATATTATAATTCTGATGGAACATCGTATAATTATTGGACTTATACATATGATGCGAATGGAAACAATACAAAGACAGAATATTATAATGCTGATGGTACGTTATATCATTATTATATTAATACATATAATAATGATGGGAATATTACTAAACGAGCATACTATAACTCTGACGGAACATTATATGATTCCTGGACTTATACATATGATTCTAATGGAAACATAATAAAAGAAGAATATGATTATTCAGATGGTACATCTTATTACCATGCTTATACTTATGATGCGAATGGAAATATGAGTAAGATTGAATATTATGATGATGGTACATTATCATCTTATTATATTCTTACGTGGGAATATTTCCCAACTTCAAAATTAATAAGCACTCCTGCACAATCTCGCTTGAATACTGCACCGTTTCTTGAAGCGTCTGATAGTAAGTTAATTGGTATAAAGAGTACATTTTCTCCTCATGAAGGATTTTAAGAGATTAAACAAAAAAAGCAGACTGCGTTGCAATCTGCTTTTTTTATGCCCAGAACTGGCCCGCGAAGCTACACCGAAGGCTCCAAACCAGCATGTACCTTCGGTGCAACGTATAGGGGTAGACTATATAGCTTAACGTTGGCCGCAAAGACTCTATACCCTGAACCTAATATTCATTGATTTCAGGACATCTCATGACCGGTCAATCGAAAGTTAAATCCATTAGAAGTTTCATAAAACCATTGGTTGATTTAATCCTTTTAGATATTGGGAGAACAATGATAAAAAACTCTTAAAATAGACTTTTAGAATTATATTTGGATCAGACTATAACTATTTTTCTTTTACTAATTTTTTTATCACAATATTTACACCTGATAGATTTAATTTTATCATATTCTTTGCTTATATTAAAAGTTCTGTCGCAATAAGGACATCTTATTCTTGTTTGTTCAAGTATAAAACTATATGGGGAAGGTGTATTATCCTTTTTGCTGCTTGAACTATGAGAAGGATTTTTATTTAGAGAAGAATCTTCATTCTTGCTCAAATCAGCCCCACAATATGGACATTTATTATAAGCAGCATCGATAATTCCATTACAATGTTTACAAATAATTTGGCTTTCTTTTAAGGTTTTCTCATTATTAGATCTAAAATAATTAG
>JAQQAK010000315.1 GCA_028527945.1 Spirochaetaceae bacterium | reverse complement strand
GGTTTTTTTCCGATAATATCAAAGCTTTATGGTCGATTTATTTTTCTTTTCATGCCTGGTAAAGCTAATGAACTTTATGAATATATGCGAGTATATGATTAAAGCTTTGATATTATAGAAAATTGTAAAATCTGGTGCTCTATTTTTTTGCTATTTTATAAAATAAAAGAACGAGTAAGTAATAAAGTCTTATAAAGATTCTGAATATTTTCAGAGGATTTTTTAGAACTTCTAAGAATACTTCAGTTCCGTTTTCCCAACTTTTTTTAGAGCCTTTTTTCTTTTTACCGGAAAATATTGCAAAACAATCACAACATTGGAGATATATTCCAGGATTAAATGAATCCATTCTATAATTAAGCCATTTATCTCCACCTTTCAATCCATTTCCTGCTAACAGAATAGAAGGAGATGCTTTTTTTATTGCTAAAAGAACATTTTCTTCTACTTGGCTTGAAAAGCGCCCAGTGTAACGGCCAACAATATTTATTCCAGGAAATGAAACACGCATATTGTTAAAAACTGCTTGTAAAGACTGTTGTTTTCCTCCAAGCAAATAAAGTGTTTTTGAATATTTTTCCATAATACCCAGAATGTTAATAATAAAATCAAAAGGACGGTATCTGTAAACTGTTTCTTTCCCCAGAAATTTTGTTCCGCTAACAATTGATTTAGCTGTAGGAATGACAAGACTGGCTTCTTGAAGGGTTTTCATGTAATCCTTACTTCGTCTGGCTTTCATCATATCAAAAAAATTGATGAGTACTATTTGGTGCTTCTGGCCATCTTCAGTCATTTCCTTCAGTACTTGCTCAATCTGGTCTTGTTCTAGGATATCGATAGGCACTTTTAAAAAATTTATTCTTTTTATTTTTGAATGTCTGTTTTCCACTCTTCTCTCTCCAGGAGGATTGTTTTTACCGCTCCAAGCGCGTAGATGGCGGCTGTTTCTGTTCTGAGAACATTTCCGCCAAGATATACAGGTAAAAAACCTGATGCAATTAAAAGATTTACTTCATTTGGTGAGAACCCGCCTTCCGGGCCTATTAGAATGCACACGGTTTTTGCCTTGCTACTAAGGTATCTATGTAATGATTTTTTTGCAAGTCTGTCTTGATGAAAAAAAAGTTTTACGCCATCTATATTTTGCGATTCTAATACCATTTGAAGATCTTTCATTTTAATTGGGGCCGTTATTTCGGGGACGCCGGAATTTCCGCTTTGTTGCGCGGCTTCCTGTGCAATCTTTTCAAGTCTTTCTGTTTTTTTACTGTTTCGATCTTCTTTTATGACAGCAACTGAATTTTCACTTTGTACCGGAATAATCTTTGAAACTCCACCTTCAACCGCCTGCCTGACTATTGTTTCAAGTTTTTTTCCTTTTGGCAGGCATTGAATTAGGATAATGCTGGGGAGCTCCTCATTTTTGTGTTCTTCTGTTTCTGAACAATCGGCTGTAAAATAGTTGCTTCCAGTATCAGTTATTTTCAGGTGGTATCTTTTTCCTTGTTTGTCTACGGCAGGAAAAGTATCACCTTTGTTTAATCTTAGGACTTTAAGAATATATTTACTGTCAGCGTCTTCTATTCTAATTTGCCCCCCGCCGGGCATTTCCCGGGGAAGGACAAATTGTCTCATTTGACACCTGCCATAAGTTTATTGAATTCATTATTTTGAAAGATATCAAGTGCTTTTTTGAGAACTGTATCGTAATCAAGGTCAAATACTGGCGGATTGTTTACAGTTCTGTTGTACTCTTCTCTAATCATTTTTCTTATGTATCTTTCTTCAATGTCATAACCTTGTTTTTCTAGATCTTTTACAAAGCTATCAATCTTGTTTTTATCTTGATCTGGAGTTTTGCTTACAAACTCAGGAATCAGGTTGGCTTCTACAAGTTTTCCTAATTCTTCAAGTTCTTCATCAGTAAAATCGTTATCTTTAATTTTTAAGTTTGGTTCAATTCCAATTTTATCAATATTGTAGTCATTAGGAGTATAATATCTTGATATTGTTATCTTAAAACCGCTGTCAAGAAAGTTGCGTATCTGCTGAACGGACCCTTTTCCATAAGTCGTGTCGCCTATGAGGAATGCTCTACCTGTATCTTTAAGCGCTCCTGAGAGTATTTCTGAAGCTGACGCAGAACCTTTATCTGTAAGGAGAATAATAGGTATATCTTCCGATATAGCTAAACTTGGTTTTGCTTTAAATTCTTCAAGAGTTTTTAGATTTCTGTCTTTTGTGCTTACTATAGTACCTTTTGAAAGAAAGAGATCTGCTGTTTTTACTACACTGGAAAGAAGTCCACCAGGATTTCCTCTTACATCAAGAACAAGAGAATTATAACCATTGTCTTTAAAAAGTTTTAATGCTTCTTTTACGCTTTCTGGAGTATAAGGTGTCCATCTTATTATTCTAAGATAGGCTGTTTTATTTGAAAGCATAGCATATTTTGTTGTAGGAACTTCAATTACTGCTCTCTTGAGCTTGTATGTTTTGGTTATATTTCCGCGTCTGGCTATTGTAACTTCTACTTCTGTTCCGGGCTTTCCTCTCATAAGATCTGATGCGTCACTGCTTGTAAAGCCTTCGGCTGATTTTCCGTCTATCGCAATAATAAAATCTCCGGCAGACATTCCTGCTTTATAAGCGGGGGTTCCTTCTATTGGAGAAATGATTTCAACATAATCAAAAAATCGCTCTCTAAAAGTCAGATCAGAAGAGTATTCAGGTTTTTTTCCACCCTGTCTTGAGATGAATAACCCAACACCGCCAAAACTTCCTGTCGTCATATCAGTAAATTCTTCCATATCTTCAGGTGTAAGATATACAGAATAGGGATCATTAAGGCTTTCAAAAAGCCCTTTGGCCGCACCTTCGTAAAGCTGTTGCGGACTTACCTCATCAACATAATTTCTTTCTACAAAATTAAAAAGGACCGCCAGGTCTTCAATGTATTTTTCATTTTCTGAGCCGGAACTTGATGCTCTCATAGGACTCGCCGTTGTTAAAATAAAGGCTAATGCAAGGGCTGTAGTTATTGCTGCCCAAACTATCCTTTCTTTGTTTTTCATAATTACCTCTGACTTAGATTTTAATAATTGATTCACTTATCTTCAAGCCTTTCTATTGCCTCATTATAGCAATACTATCTTTGATCAATTATTCCTTCGTGCTATATTGAATGAAGTAGTTTCATGCAAAAAATGGAAGTTTTAGAACGGAGTAAAAAGTTTCGACTTCCTTATAAAAAATCTTTATAATTGGGTTTATCAATTTTTGCAAGCAACTAAAAAGGTAATATAATATTTCGGGAGGGTAAATGCAGATTATTCCTATTGCTGGAGGAAAAGGCGGAGTTGGAAAATCACTTCTTTCTGTGAATCTGTCAATTGCGCTTGCTCAGTCAGGAAAAAAAGTTGTACTTGCTGATCTTGATTTAGGCGGATCTAATCTTCATATGATGTTAGGAAGCGGAAAAAACGCTTCTGGAATAGGTTCGTGGTTAACACGCACTGATGTAGAGTTTGAAGACATAATTATTGATTCAGAATATCCTAACCTAAGGTTCATTCCTGGAGACGCAGAAATTCCCGGGCTTGCAAATATTACCGCAGGTCAAAAACGTTCCCTAATAAAAAAGATTTATTCTCTTGAAGCAGATTTTGTTGTTCTGGATTTAGGCGCAGGAACATCTTTTAACACTCTTGATTTTTTTCTTACATCAGGCTGTGGTATTATTGTCACATCTCCGGCTTTGACTGCGACTCTTAATGCCTATCTTTTTCTTAAAAACGTAATTTTTAGAATGATAACAACAAGCTTTAGAGGAAAAAGTCCCGCTAAGGAATATATTGATAAACTGGCTGCCAAGGGAGATGGTCTTCAAAGAGTTTATATTCCAGGTTTGCTTGAAAAGCTTGAAGAATTGGATCCTAAAAAGTTTGCTGACTTTGAAAAAAAGTTTTTCAAATTTAAACCAATGCTTGTCATGAATATGATTGATAACCCGAAAGATTCTGTAAAGGCAGAAAAAATAAAACGTTCATGTGAGCAGTACCTTGGGATTGAAATGGAATATTTGGGAGTCATCTTTAGAGATCATCTACAGGATGTCGCTTTAAATTCCAGATTACCAATTATTAAATATAAACCTGAATCAGTTATTTCAATGGCTGTTTACAGGATAACTGATCGAATAATTCAAAAGAGCCTTGAAGACAATAATATGCTTGATATTCAGACTCTTGAAGAAACTTATCAGAATGCTGAAATGGAAGCTGAAATGGATTTTGATTATAAGCAGCAAGATCTTGAAGCGATGTTTCACAGTGGTGCTTTAACAAAGGGAGAACTGATAGAAACAGTAAAAAGCCAACAGTTTGAAATTTCAGCGCTGAAAAAGGAGAACAACCTGTTGAAGCATAAACTATTAAAAGCCTCTCAGCAGGGATTTAAATTGTAAGTATGTCAGAGCAGGAAAAAATAACCGGTAGTTTTGATATTGATACCGATGATGAGGGGTTGCTTGCGGTTTTAAACTTTACTCCTGATGATAATGGAGAAGAGTTTGACAAGCCGGCTGTTTACCGGTTAATAAATGAAAAAAAGATTGTAAACGGATTAGATAAAAAAAAGCTTGAAAATGAATTAAACACACTCTTCAGTAAACCTGTTGAGTTTTCTATCACACTTGCTGAAGGTTCTCCTCCGGAGCTGGCTGTCCCTACAAGTTATGAGTGGGAACCATTTGAAATTCCAAAAGATAAGAAAAAAGATTTGGAAAATTTCTTACAGAACGCACCTCCTCCGGACATATTTAGGATTGAAGTTGAAAAAGTTAAACGTGAGACCATCGTTAAAAAAAAGAGCCGTAATCCTTTTGGAAAAGACAAGCAGGAGAAGGTTGTTGATTATATTAAAAAAGAGAAAAAAATAAAAATAGATGTGCTTCCTGATACAATAGAAGCTGGCTGGGTAGAGGCTGACGCTCCAATTGGTAAAGTTTTTCCAGGAAAACCAGGTTCTATAGGTAAAGATGTTTTTGGAATGCCCATTAATCCTCCGGCTTCTGAAGATGAATTTTGGCTTGGTAATGGTGTTGAGGCAAAATCCAGTGTTCTTTCTGCTTCATATACAGGAATAATCCGCAGAGGGTGGAATTGGATTGAAATTCTTCCATTTAAAACACATGACTGGAAGCTTGAGTTGTCAAAAGATAAAAATACCTGTCTTTTAAGTTTTACTCCTGGAGGGGCAGATGCAGAACCTCCGCAAGTTTCTAAGATATTGAAACGCGGAACAATGCTTGGGTTTGCTCCCGAAACTTTATATTCTGAATCACAGCTTAATGAACTTATAAATACAGCAATCAAGGAAGGAAAACCTCTCAGTAAAACTGTTATAAGCACTGATGATGATGGTTTTTTTGAGATTAAGGTTTCTGATGACAAAATAAAAGCAGAGATGATTCTTCATAAAAGCCGTGGTAATGGAAAGCCTCTTGTTTTAAAGGAAGCTGGAGCTGCGATAAAATCCAGCGGCTTGAAGGGCATTGATTTAAAAAAGACTCAGGATATTATTTTGGAGTTTTACAAAGGTCCTGAAACAGATATTACCTTTACTCTGGCAACAGGTTCTAAGGCTGAAGATGGTTCTATTGGAGATCTTGTCTATAACTTTGAACCAATGAAAGATTCTGCCGCAGAAGATATAAAGAAACGAATTACTAACCTCAATGAAAGGTATGTAAAAAGTATTAAGTCTTCAACTGAATACCCATTATCAGATTTTTTACCATTAACTATTGCTGCAGAAGGACAAGCTTTTGCTACATTAAGTATATCTAAAGGTAAAAATGGCAAAGATGTTTTTGGAGAATCTATTGATTCAGTACAGCCAGATTTTTCGGCATATAAGACCCTTGAAAATGTAAAATTTCATGAAGGAAAGCTTGTCGCAGAAAAAAAGGGGCTGTTGGAACGTTCTGAAAAAGACGGTACTACTGTATTCAGAATAAGAGAACATGCAGATTCTGAAATACATATAGGATATTCTGACAACAGAATGGAAGGCTATTTAACCATTGATCCAGCTATCGGGACTGGTGCGCCTCCTTCGCTTGAAGATGTGAATATGCAGCTTTCTGAAGCCGGTATTACTACTGGAATTGATAATGAGGTCATTAAAAAGACTCTCGAAAGATCTAGAGGCGGAGAGCCTATACGATATATTGTTATTGCTAAAGGAAAACCTCCTGTCAATGGAGGAGAATGTGAGATTGAACATTTAGTAGACCTTTCCGGTAATAAATCTGTAACAATAGATGAAAGCGGAAAAGCTAATTATAGAAATCAGAAACAGTTTACCAGTGCGAAAGAGGGTGACAAGCTTGTTTTAATAAAAAAAGCTGGAGCCGAAGCGGAAGATGGTTGGGATATCTGTGGAAAAACAATTACCGCAAAGAAAACTGCTGCACTCAATCTTACCGTAGGTGCTAATATAAAAGAGGTGCCAGACGAAGAAGGTAATACCGTTCTGGTGGCCGAAAAGCCCGGTAGAATTGTTTTTGAAAAGAATAAAATTGAAATACAGGAAAGTATTTTTATAAAAGGTGATGTAGATTTTGGCACCGGAAATATCAAATTTGCTGGAGATGTAAATGTAAACGGAAATGTTCGAAGTGGCTTTGTTGTTATGGCTGGTGGAAATGTTTCTGTTAAAATGAATTCTGAGATGTCTTTATTATCTTCTGAGAAGTCCGTCATGGTTGGTCAGGGTATAAAAGGTGGCGGTAAGGCAGTTGTTCGAGCTCAGGATTCAATACAGGTTTCGTTTGCTGAAAGAGCAACACTTTTATCTGTGAATAATATTACTGTAAAAAATGCGGTATTTGGTTGTAAGGTTAAATGCAATGGCCGATTAAAACTTTTATCTGAAAAAGGTTATCTTGTTGGAGGGCATATTCAGGCAAAAAATGGAATTGAGGCTATGAATATAGGTTCTTTGTCTGGTAGCAGGACTGAAATATCATTTGGCCAGGACTACCTCATTTCTGATAAGATTGAAACTGAAGAACGAGAAATAGAAAAAATAAAAAAACGAATTATAAAAATAAATACTGAAATGGTTTCTTCAGAAAAAAATAAAGATAACAAAAAGCTTAATTTACTTCGTGCCGAAAAGGTCAAAATGATGAAAATCATGGAAAAACGAGGTATGAGGGTTTTTACTCTTAAAGAAAGATTTGAGCAGCATTTTCCAGGTGATATTATCATTCGCGGAGAAGTTTTTCCGGGAGTTGTTTTTGAAAGTCATGGAAGAACTCTTGAAGTTTTAAGAAAGGCCAAATCTATTAAAATAATTTTTAATCAGGAAACAGGAACTTTGGAGCAGGTTCCTTTTCAGCCTAAAAAGAAATAAACAAACTGCTTCTGATTAATCTATAATGACTTAGTTAGAAATTTTTTAATTTATGGAGATTCTATGCTTGCATATATAAATTATCCGGCTTGGATAAACCCTGAGGTTATCCCTGGCTTACCTGTCAGATGGTACAGTCTAATGTATGTTGTCGCGTTTTCTATTGCTTACTATCTTATGATGAAGCAGTTGAAAGCTAAAAAAAATGAGGCTGATCAAGAGGTTATTCTTAACTGTTTTTTTTGGGGAATAGTTGGTCTTCTTATTGGGGCAAGAGTTCTTGCTACGACAGTATATGATCCTTCTCATTTTTATATTAGAAGGCCTTGGTTAATTTTTTGGCCGTTTCGGGATGGCCATTTTACCGGGTTACAGGGGATGAGTTATCATGGCGGGGTTATTGGAGCTGTTGTCGCAACAATTATATATTCTAAGAAGAATAAAATTGACTGGTTTGAGTTTGCTGACATAGCTGTTGCAGGAATTCCTCTAGGGTATACTTTTGGCAGGCTTGGAAATTTTATAAATGGTGAACTTTGGGGTAGGGTGACAACAAAACCTTGGGGAATGGTTTTTCCTCATGCTGAAAGGTTTAATGTTTCTCTTGGATGGGTTCAGTCTGTAGCATCGGAAATTGGGATGAAACTGTCTTCATCTGGAGTTGTTAATCTTCCTAGGCATCCTTCTCAATTATATGAAGCTTTTTTTGAAGGAATAGTTTTATGGTTGTTTATCTGGTTTTTTGCCAAGAATAAGAAGAAATTTCATGGAACTGTGATAAGTTGTTATCTTATAGGTTATGGCCTTGTCAGATTTGTTATTGAATATTTTCGTGAGCCTGATTCTGATATGGGATTTGTTTTTCAGTTTGGAGGAGAACAAGACACTCTTGCTTTGTTTCATTCATTTTTGAATTTTTCAACAGGTCAAATCCTTTGTGCCATTATGATTGTTGGTGGTTTGTGTTTATATTTTGTAAGGCGTTTTCAAACCGGGAATTCCTTCCCGCAAGAACCTTCTAAGGCTGTAGACGAGTCTGCTGTTAAACAAAAAAACTCTATAAGAAAGCAGAGAAAAAAAGTTAAAAAATAAGATCTTTCATATTGGTTTTGTATTAAAGGTTCAAACAGTCCTAATTACTGAGTCATACTATAGGGGATTTTCTTATAGTATGACTCAAAAAAATCTTATATATAAAATATATTTTGCCTTAACATTTCATTTATTGTTTTACTTATGCTGTCTATTTAATTTTCTTATGCTTATTATGTTATTAATTCTTATCAATTCTATCAAATAATCCTGATTTTGGATTTTTTTGGCCTATGTCATTATCTTAACCATGAATGATTTATGGAATAAAGAAGTTGAGTGTGAAAAAGATGGTGTTGGAAATGAACCTGATTCACTTTCCGCGTATCTAAAACAGATTTCAGCATACCCTTTGTTATCAAGGGCTGAAGAGCTGGAATTAGGGCGTTATATGAGTTCTCTTAAAGAAGCAATTTCAGATCTTGAAGAGAAGAAGCAGTTTGATGAAATAAGCGATCTTGAGTTTTGTGAATCTATTGCTTTCTATGATGATGAGCTTAATGAGAGTAGGAATAAGCTTGTAACTAGCAATCTAAGGCTTGTAGTTTCTATTTCAAAAAAGTATCAGCATCGAGGGCTTAATCTCATTGATTTAATAAATGAGGGCAATATTGGTCTTATTGAGGCTGTTGAACGTTTTGATTATCGCAAGGGCTGTAAGTTTTCTACTTATGGAACATGGTGGATTCAGCAGGCAATAATCAAATCTATTGCTGATAAAGGTAAAACTATAAGAATACCTGTTCATGTTCTTAATTCTGCCCGAAAATGTTATACGGCCTCAAGAGAACTTACTCAATCTTTTGGGAGAGAACCTAAGGCCGCTGAAATAGCAGAATATATGAATATTTCTGAAGATAAGGTTGAAACCGTTCTTTCAAGTACAGGAGATACTTCTTCTTTGGACGCCATAGTTGATGATGAAAGCGCGACACAGCTTTCAGAATTAATTCCAAGTGATGAGAGTTATGAGCCTTTTGAAACATTTTTTCAGGTTAATATAAAAGAAATACTTAAATATTCTTTATCACAACTTACTGTGCGGGAGCGTGAAATTATTAAATTAAGATTTGGTCTTGATGGTCATGCCCCTCAGACGCTGGAAGATATTGGCCAATTATTTGACATTACAAGAGAACGTGTACGGCAAATTCAAAATAAGGCCATAACAAAATTAGGTGAATTTTCTCAAGTTAAAGAATTGGGTAAAGTTCTTTAGGAGTATGCTGCATCCATATATAATTTTTTCTGACTCAGAAATATTGATTAGGAATATAAAGTTTGCTTTTGAGGGAAGCATTGATTTCAGCAGTTTTGAAACTCCATCTTGTATTTTACAGAATACTTTTGAAAATAATTTGAAACTGATTATTGTTGATTTAGATATGAAAATAGAAAATCATATTTCAGCTGTTAAGGTTTTTAGGGAAATAAGTGAAAAAGTCCCAGTTCTTTTTCTTGTTTCAGAAAAGAGAGTTGTAGAACTCCTTGATATTTTTGGAGGTCTGCGAACAATTAATACTCCAGCAAACTGGCTGATGAAACCGTATAGTCGAAATGCTTTAATTTCTTCAGTTCAGCAGCTTTGCGTTTAACGATTTTTTTACTGGTAATCTAAATAGAAGCAACATTTATCATTTATTGCAGGGAGATAATTGTCTCCTTGCTAATGTTTGATTTGAGTTTACTGAAAGATATTGAATTATGCTTTTATTCCTTCAATAAAATAATTTAATAAAGATTCTGTATCTTTTGTTGCGTTATATATTTCCGGTTTTTTTAGAATCTGCATAATGCAAGAATGTATAAAATTTATTAACAGCTTTGTATCAACATTTTCTTTTAATAGCCCTGACTTTTTCCCCTCTTCAAGAAAGTTTGCAAAGTTTAAGTAATAATCATCCATACCGTTGGTGATTGCAGTTTCCATTCGCGGATATTGAAGAAAAATTTGACCTAATTTATCCAATGATATTTTTTCTAAAAAATCAGACAAGAGGGCAGTGCTGTCTTTTAGAGTATGAAAGAAATCTTTGTTCTGGAGCAGTAAATCCTTCATTTTTTCATCGTGTCTGCCAAGTTCTTTTAAAAGTGCATTTTTAATGAGTTCTTCTTTATTATTAATAATTCTGTAGAGAGTATCTTTGGCAATACCGCTTTTTTGGCAAACGGTATCCATTGTCCAACCTTTTGCGCCATAAGAAAAAATCAGATTTAATGTTTCATCATATATTCTATCTATAATATCAGGATTATCTGTTTTCAAGTTTTTTCTCCTTATAATGATGCAATTTCAAAATTCAAAGACAATAAGTCTCAAAGCCTCCTGCAAATTTAGATTCTTTTTGCAAGAGGCTTTTAATATTAATCTTTATGATATATTTTTTTACCGTTAATAAATACCATTTCAGTATTATTTAGTGCAGATAAATTTTGGGCAACATCTCCATTAACAACTAAAATATCAGCTAATTTTCCGGTTTCTATAGACCCTATTTCGTTTTCTTTTCCGAAAACAGAGGCAGCTGTTAGTGTGGATGCTTTTATCGCTTCGACATTAGATAAGCCAGCTTCTGCCAATAGCTCAATTTCTCTTACAGGAGTTGTATGAAGAGAGAATCCTAGTGATGAGTCTGTTCCCATAGCTACAGTTCCTCCTCGTTTTATATACTCTTTAACATTTTCTAGTTGAATTTCCGGGATTCTGCAAAGTTCTTCTTTTGGAACCTTTACAAACAAGTTTCCAACTGGTTTGTCATCAGGACATTCCTGAAATGCTTTTGTAAAATTTCTCATGTTTTCTTTTATTGCATCACTTACTGGAGGGTTATAGTCTTTTTGATTTATCCAGTTTTCTTTAAGTCCTGTTACCATTAAATCAATCAAGCTCAGCGTTGGTACAAAAACAATCCCTTTGTTTATCATGTCATCAAGGTCTTTTTCATACATTTTTCCATCAAAGGCTGCATGGTGAATACTGTCAATTCCACAGCGTGCCGCTTGCGCGTAGTCATCTTTATAAGTGATATGAGCACATACTTTTAAGCCGTAGCTATGCGCTTCGTCTGTAAGTGCTTGTAATTGTTTATCTGTCCAGCAAACTTGAGGTCTTCCATCAAAAGTTCTTGTTACAACAGCAGTTTTTATAGTAGAAACGCCCTTTTTGTATAATTTTTTTATAGCTTTCTTTATGTCGCTTTCTGTCTCACATTCTGCAACAGAACCCATTTTATAAAACTTTCTATCCATATATTCTCCAGGATATCCATTTGGACATGTGAGAATGGTTATAGCATAAAAGATTTTTGGTTGTTTTTGCGGTAATTTGGTTATTAGTTCAATTATATTTGCGGAGCCCAGATCCAGTACGGATGTAACTCCTCCTTTATATATTTGATGTATATTCTCTTTAGCTTGAGCAACAGTTAATCCTACGCCGACACCGTCGCCTCCACAGTTAAGAACGTGCTTGTGTGAGTCAATTATTCCTGGCAATACTGTTTTGTTAGATGCGTCAACAATATTAGGAAAGTTGTCCAGATCTGTTCCGCCTTTTTGTTCGATCCTTGCAATTCGGTTGTTTCTGATCAGAATCTTTGCGTCTTTAACAGGCTCTCGTCCTGTTCCGTCAATGAGTGTTCCGCATTTGATTACGTAATCATCCATTGTTTTTCTCCTCTTAGCTTAAAGCTTCATTGGTATTTATCTCTCAAACAAACCAGATGTACTGAATCAGTTTGATAGGTATGACGATAGTTCTTATAATTTTTTCTGTCAATATACATTTGTAGAAATAATTAAATTCATGAGTTTGAGTTTGCTAAACGCTTGATTTCTGATGTTTCCTGTGATATCTTATTGATAATGATTATCAATATCAAAACTTTTTTGGGATTTCACGAATGAGTGAAAAAATGGATGATTTTCATGGAATGCGTCCATGCTGCCGGCGGCTTGAAGGCGGTATTAAAAATAGAGGAATGAGAATGACTATTCCCAGGCAGCTTGTTGCCGAAGTTTTAGAACAGTCCGACAAGTATCTGGGTGCTGAAGAAATATATTCCATTATCAGAGAAAATTATCCTGCTATAGGTCTTGCTACTGTGTACAGGACTCTTGTCCTGATGGATGAGCTTGGACTTGTAACAAGGCAGAATTTTGGAGAAGGTCGAAGCCTTTATATTGCTGCTGATAATCAGAATGATAGATATCATCATCAATTGATTTGTGATAATTGTTATAAGGTTATCAGATATTCAGAATTATCAGATGATGATATTGAGCTTTATCGTCAGCTTGAAGAACGGCTTTCTGCAAGGTATGGATTTGAAATAAATAAACAAGTTGTTCAAATTCATGGGATTTGTCCCGAATGCAAGAAAAAACTGAGTTGAAGGCAGGTTTTATCAATCTTGTATGAAAATTGATTTTTTTAAGTTATAGAGCATTATTGTATGGCTTAATCTTTTAGTAATTTTTTGACTCACGGTTAATGTTGAGTTATAAGGAGATAAATAATGAAAGTAGCAGTAGCAACAGCAGGCGATCAGGTATCGCCTCATTTTGGGCATGGCCCAGGCTTTACGGTGGCTGATGTAGAAGCCGATGGTATCAAGGATAAAAAATATATATCAAATGAAGGCGGCGATTGTCAGTCTATTCCGACCATGCTCTCCGGGCTTGGTGTAAAGGTCGCTATTGTAGGCGGTATAGGTGGCGGAGCAGTAATGAATTTACAGAAAAATGGAATTGAAGTTATTGGCTCAGCGAGCGGTTCTGTTGATGATGTTCTTGAAGCGTTTAGGGCAGGGACTTTGGCTCATGGAGAAGTTGGTTGCAGTCATCATGATGAGCATCATGATGACGGCGATCATCATTGTGGACATTAAAGGTTAATAAATGAAGACTAAAGAACAAATAGAGCAGGACGAGCGTCTTGAATCTCGAATGAAGCTTGTAAAGCATAAGATTGTTGTTATGAGTGGTAAAGGCGGTGTTGGAAAATCTACAGTTGCCGTTAATATCGCACGAGGGCTTGCCTCAAAAGGGTTTCAAGTTGGATTAATGGATACTGATATTCATGGTCCTAATGTTGCAAAAATGCTTGGTATGGATGCCACGTTATACCAGACTGATGATGGAATTGAGGCACCTCTATTAGGTGATAATTTAAAAGTTGTAAGTCTTGCAATGGCGGGAAATGATGCAGACTCTCCTATAGTTTGGCGTGGTCCGTTAAAAATGGGATTTATCAAGCAGCTGCTTGCAGATGTGGCCTGGGGAGAGCTTGATTTTCTTATTGTCGATTCTCCCCCAGGAACTGGTGATGAACCCCTTTCAGTTTGTCAGTTGATTCCAAACATTGATGGTAGTGTTATTGTCACAACTCCTCAGGAGGTTGCTGTTCTTGATTCAAGAAAAAGTATTAACTTTTCAAAGCAGTTGAATGTCCCAGTTTTGGGAGTTATTGAAAATATGAGTGGTTTTGTATGTCCTGATTGTGGAAAAACTCATAATATTTTTGGTTCTGGAGGCGGAGAGAAGGCTGCTGAGGAATTCGGTGTTCCATTTTTAGGTCGGCTACCTATTGATCAACGAATGATGGAAGCTGAAGATAAAGGGCTTGATGTTTTTAAAACTCATCCTGATTCTCCTGCTGTTCAGAATTTAAGTGAAATAGTAAATAAAGTTGCTGAAGCTATTGGTTAATAATTTGTTTTGGCTATTGATTCTGCAGGCAAAAAATGTCTGCAGATATATTGTAAAATGTGAATTTAGGTGTATAAAAAAGTATACTATAACTTCCTGCTGTTAAAAATAAAAAAATATTAATTTTTTTAAATCTTTATATTGTAATGGTTTATTATCTTTGAAAAATAATTTTTATATTTGGCATAAATATTGCTATTTTATTACTAATTATATTTTGGAGATTTATTTACACTATGAGTGATAGTAAGATATTTAATGCCGTACCTGCTTTTTCCAATATCAAACCTTTTTCTTCTGAAATAAGAACAGAACTTTTTAGAAAATGTATTCATTTAATGGTTGCTTTTGTGCCTTTGGCTGCTTCTGTTAATCTTTTTGCAACAAAGTCTTTTCTTGTTGCGGCAATTGTTGTTTATTCTGTATGTGAAGCAATGCGGTTGAATGGCAGGCGTGTCTTACTTATTTCCGGTATTACTGATGCGGCATCAAGAACTCGTGACAAGGGGCATTTTGTTCTTGGACCTGTTGCCCTTGCTGTTGGGACTCTTCTCGCTTTAATGCTTTATCCATCAACTGCGGCTGCTGTTGGTATTTATGCTTTGGCTTTTGGTGATAGTGCCGCTAGTATTGTTGGTAAGTTTTTTGGTCGAATAAAATATCCAGAAATATTGGGTAAAAAAACATTAGAAGGCACTCTTGCATGTTTTGTTGCTGTTTTTATTGTTACTTTTGCAATAGGTGCAGATATAAAAGCTGCTTTCATAATTGCTGCCATAGCTGCAGTTACAGAACTTGTTCCTATAAAGGACCTTGATAATTTACTTATTCCTGTTTTTACTGGAATGGTTGCTATGCTTCTTCTTTAATACCATAAATACAAATGGTGAACTTTCCATGAAAAAATACTTGTTCCAACTAACAGTAGTAGAAAACCTGCTGCTTCAAGAAATGTGTTTGTAAAATAAAATGCAATTTCTCTTCCTGTAATTGCAAGTAATAAAGTTATTGCTATTATGTAGTAATCTTTATTGTCATTTTTTATTCCAGCTATAATGAAATTAATTATTGAAATAACATTGATAATCATAATTATTGAAATTAATTCTATAAAACTACCAATCTTAAAAGTATTTCCAATAACTATTACAGATGTATCTATTGGTAGAACCATAACTAGTGCTGCAGGAATAAGAAAAACTAATACTGTCGCAAGTCCTATTCTTTGATATTCTAATCCTGTTGCAAAAAGTCCCGCGCTTAGAAGAGATAAAGTTCCTACCAATTTGCCGTAATATATTAATCGAGTTTGCAACATCGGGTAAAGATCCCAAAAATTACGTGTTAGTACAAAAACAGGATTGATTTTAAAAATATTAAAAAATATTGCAAAGATAAATATATAGTAAAAGAATATTTCAAA
>JAQQAK010000314.1 GCA_028527945.1 Spirochaetaceae bacterium | reverse complement strand
TTTTTCTTTATTAAACTCTAGTTTTTTAGAAATGAGTCCAGCACCATATTTATTGCTATAGGATGATACAATCATATTATTACATTTATCTATTATTTCTTTACTCTTTTTCAAATCTTTTATATTGATTTTTCCAGTACTAACAGAAAATGCGTCTATTAATTTACCAGCTTCATCATAGAACGCGATTGTATTATTATTGTATTTACTCTTTATTTCAATTTCATATGAAGAATCAGTGTACCTTATTTCAGGAAAATCTTTTTTTGATGGTTCTTTTTTTATAAGAGGTATATATATTGAATCTTCGACTCGTTCTCCAGCTTTATCTATAACAAGTATTCTATAGGTACCAGGTCTTGGGACTTTTTGGGAATCTGTGATAAAATGCTCATAGCCAATCCATTTAACATCATCAACTTCACGAGTAATCCAATTATTGCAATCTACATTCCAATAAACTTGATGCTTATCATTAATAACATAAAAGGATTCAATGTCCTCAAATCCATCATCATCATCAGCAACAAACATCACAGAAAGCTCTGCTGTAATACTTCCATTTGCATTGTTGATAAAATTCACCTGACTTACTATTCTTTTTAATTCAGGAGGATAATTTCCACATGAGAACAAAATACTCAAAAATAGCAGAAGAGAATATAAATATAAATTATTATGAAAAAAACGGTTTTTTGTTTTACTCTGCGTTATCAAAAACAGCCTCTTCCTGATTAGACACAGGACGAGCATACATTGAAAGAACCTTTTTAAGAACAGGTTCTTCAAGCTTCCTGAAACGTCCTAAAAACTCTTCTCTCTCCTGTTCTGTATACCTATCAGCATATTTACCTGTGGAATTTAGCTCATCATAAGATATGTAATTACTAGGCCAAAGTTTGTACCCTCTATGGATTGCCCTATCAAGAGCCCTGGCTACATCTTTGTCGTTAGCATAATTTCCAGAAAGTTGATCCCCAAAATCTATGTGTACACGCCCTTTAAAGCCTTTCATACCTGTCCAGATACTAATTAAATCAAGAGTCTTTGTTTTCTCCACATTCTCACGTGTTTCTTTTCGGTGAACTTCCCACCCTTTTAAGGTGTCACATGGATCAAGCTCATAAGATATTGAAACAGGTATTATCCTGCATTTTTTTATAAAGTCAGAAAACTCAACGCCACTCTTTCTCTGTGATAAGTAAAACATTTTAATTACAGCCGGATTAGTCTGATCAGCACCGTCTTTGGAACGTCCTTCTTTTTGAGCAATCCATATTGTTTCACCATTTTCTAAAGTCTTGTTTATATATTTTGACAGCTTTATTGATGCGGCAATCTGCTCTCTTGGAGGAAGATTACGTTTAACAATAAACGATTTATTTATTCTAATTAAATCACCAATAAAATCATTAATTAAAAGATTATCTCCAAAAGCAATATGCGTTGTAGGAAAACCTTCATGTACTAAAAAATTATTTATAAGAGCTGAATCTAGAACTATATCTCTATGGTTTGAAATAAATAAATAAGAAGTGCCCTTTTCCAGTTTATCAATTCCTGAAGAACTTATACCATTTGTCGTTTTGTCAACAATCCATTTTACAAGCCGTCCAATAGAAAACTTTTCCTGAAACTCTGCTATTGTTTTATAGTGTCCAAGTTCTTTTCTTATCATAAACTCTACTAACTTACCGGCAGGTCTTCTACAAAGGTTGGGACTATTTGGCCATTTCAAGTTAACAATAAAATCTTTTAAATATTTATTTCGAGAAAGCCTTTTTATGATTTCAGGAAACTCCTCATCATTATAAGGTCTTATATCTTCAAACTCGTTCAAATCATTGTCACTCATAGAAAGAATAATATCGAATTAGGAACCATACTGCAAGTATTATTAATCAATGTTTTACATATGCCCTTCATTACCAAAGAGCATATTTATCATTCAAATAATTTCTGACAATACTTGTTTCGTCTGAAGTTAAGACATCTGTATAAATAATTATCTCCGCAAGAGAGCCTTTAAAAGGATAATTATATGAGTTGTTAGCTCCAATTATAAATGAATCTACTCTTTTATTAACATATGAATGGTCACTTCTAAGTCTCATGATAGTATCTTGACCTGACCAGTCATTTAAAACATATTCAGCGGAATATTCATAATCATAAAGATTTATTTTTTCGGAATCATTAACCCACACTGTCAGCTGATCTTCATCAGTATCTGTTATAGTCAAATCTAATTCAGAAGTCCAAAGATAACTGTTTCCACTAGATAAAAATCCAATATCTGAGTAATAAAAATCTGAATTTCCATACTCATAAAACCTTGATGAACTCATATATAATCTTGGCCAATAGGCATAAGTTGGTCCAGAAAATAATAAGAAACTATATGAAGTTCTGTCTGCTGTGAAAACAATAAAGATAGTAACCTTCTCCTCTCCATCATAAATAAAATAATCAGCGCCTGGATCTATTTTCATACAATCGTCTGAACCATCAAAGGTAATAACAGGTCTTGAGTTCAATCCAGCACTATTATATACAGGTCGTCTGTCATCAGATAACGCAACAGCATCCAAATCTATTTCTCTATTAGATTTATCATGAATGATATCCACATAATAATTATTCGCTATTTTTGTTACATCATCCAATCTTATTTCAGAAGCATCAATCCATAACGCTAAATCTTCTTTAAGGCTTGTATCATCAGGTTGCAATAGATTTGTACCTTGAAGTGTCATTGTACAAGTTCTGCCATAAATATCAGTTATTATTAGTTCTTCTACAGAAGAAGCCCCTGTTTCAGGTGAAAAACTTATATCAATATTTATCTGCTCATCAGTAGCAATTGTAGACTCTGAGATACTGCTATTTATAGAAAAATCACTATCACTTTCATTTAGTTTTACTGAGTCAATTACAACAGTGTATTCATTATCATTTATAAA
>JAQQAK010000313.1 GCA_028527945.1 Spirochaetaceae bacterium | reverse complement strand
ATTCTCTGCGAGAAGCTTAAGACTATTGATGTTGTTACATTTAAAGAAAAGGATGAAGTCTTTTCTTCTGAAACATACAAGAATGTTAATAGTGATTCAATGATGGAACTATCTGATTTGATAACTGCTGATGATTATAAGTTCGTAAAAGTTAAAGACGAAGATTTTTCTACAAAGCTCTATAATGAAATTGGGGTAAAAGGTAGTATATTTGCCAACTTTAAATTTCAAAAAATGATGATGGGTGGAGTTGCTAAAAATGGTAAAATGGGTGCTGTTGTTATTCTTAACATCATCATCGTTGATCAGAATGGAGAAATCGTTTTCAACAAATCCTATTACGGACAAAGTTCAGAGACTGTAGGAATTGTTGCAGGAGTATACGATATAGATCAATTTGTTGAGCTATTTGAGCCTGTAATTGAAGGTATTTGTGACAAGTTTGTCTCTGAATTCTAATAATTAAAAGAGCCGGAATTTTCGGCTCTTTTATATCTAAAAAATATTATCACATTAAAAACTTTCAAAACAAAGCAGTCAGTCTGATAAGGAAACAATCTGTTATAGTGATGCGGCCTCTCCACATAACCTTTATTTTGTGATATTCTTCATTTTTAAAATAGCTAATAATTACAGGAGCAAACTATGGCCGATGACGAGAAAAAGGCACCTTCAAATTTTATTCGTGATATCATAAACTCTGATCTCGAATCAGGAAAGAGAACTGTAATACAAACACGATTCCCTCCTGAGCCTAATGGATACCTTCATATCGGACACGCAAAATCAATTTGTTTAAATTTTGGTATAGCAAAGGATTACAACGGCAAATGTAATCTGCGTTTTGATGATACAAATCCTTCTAAGGAAGAACAGGAATATATAGATTCAATTCAGAATGATGTAAGCTGGCTTGGCTTTGATTGGGGCGGCGAGGCTTTTTATGCTTCTGATTATTTTGATAAAATGTATGAATGGGCTCTTATTCTTATTAAAGCAGGAAAGGCATATGTTGATGACTTGTCAGCAGAAGAAATCCGTGAATACAGAGGAACTCTTACAAAACCAGGTAAGCCCAGTCCTTACAGAGATAGGAGTGTTGAGGATAATCTTGATCTTTTTGTTCGAATGAAAGAAGGCGAATTTGAAGATGGTTCAAAGGTTCTAAGAGCTAAAATTGATATGGAATCCGGAAACCTCAATATGAGAGATCCAGTGATGTACCGTATTGTTAGAGCTGAGCATCCTCGTCAGGGAAACAAGTGGTGTATATATCCTATGTATGATTGGGCTCATGGACTTGAAGATTCAATAGAAGGAGTTACCCATTCTATCTGTACTCTTGAGTTTGAGGATCACCGTCCTTTGTATAATTGGTTTTTAGATCAGCTCCCTGAGCTTTTTCATCCTCAGCAGATAGAGTTTGCAAGACTTAATCTTAATTATACAATTATGAGTAAACGTAAGCTTCTTCAGCTTGTAAAGGAAGATCATGTAAATGGTTGGGATGATCCCCGTATGCCTACAATAAGCGGAATGAGACGACGCGGGTATACTCCTGAATCTTTGAGAGATTTCTGTTCCCGTATTGGTGTTTCTAAAGTTGATAGCACAGTAGATATAGCCTTATTGGAGCATTGTCTAAGAGAAGATTTAAATAAACGTGCCTTAAGACGTATGGCTGTTCTAAAGCCTCTTAAGCTTATTATTGACAATTATCCTGAAGGAGAAGTCGAATGGTTTGACGGTGAAAATAATCCGGAAGATCCAGACGGTGGAACAAGGAAAATTCCTTTTTCACGTGAACTTTGGATAGAGCAGGATGACTTTCGCGAAGAAGCTCCAAATAAAAAATATTTTAGACTCGCTCCAGGAAAAGAAATTCGGCTAAAACACGCTTACTATGTGAAATGTGTCGATTATAAAAAAGATCCTGAAACAGGAGAGATTTTGGAAGTTCATTGTACTTATGATCCTGCATCGAAAGGTGGATGGACTGATGATGGACGAAAGGTAAAAGGAACAAGTCACTGGGTTTCAGCTGAACATGCTGTAAAATCTGAGGTAAGGCTTTATTCTCATCTGTTTAATAACGAAGCTCCTGGAGCTGCGACAGGGAATTTTCTTGATGATATTGATCCAGATTCTCTTGAAATCCTTGAAAACTGTTGGGTAGAACCTGCTCTTGTAGAAGAAAAGGCTTTTACAAGTGTACAGTTTTTGCGTCAGGGTTATTTTTGTGTTGATCCTGATTCAACTGCTGATAAACCAGTTTTTAACAAAACTGTTGGACTTCGTGATACCTGGGCAAAAATCCAGAGAAAGAATTAAGCAAAAAAAATGATAAATTTTTTATCTTCATTTAATTTTACTCAAATAGAGTGGCTCCTTTTATTTTTAGGAGCCATTTTAATTGGAGCAAATAAGACCGGCCTTGTTAGTCTGTCTCTTTTAGCTATTCCAATATTCGCTTCAATTTTTGGAGGCAAGGCCTCAAGCGGAATAGTTCTTCCAATCTTGATTCTTGCAGATATTTTTGCAGTTTTTTCTTTTAGAAAAGGTGTCAAATGGAAAGAGTTTCTTGGGCTTATGCCTTGGGCTATTTGCGGAATTCTTATTGCTCTTTTAATTGGTAATTTTGTCTCTGATAAACTTTTTAAACTCTTAATGGCTTGCGCGGTTTTTATAGTTTTGATATTTCTTGTTTACAAAGAAATATCCGGCCGCAATTTCAGCCTGAAAAGTCATTGGTATACAAATGCTGCTATTGGACTTCTTGGTGGTTTTTCAACTATGATTGGTAACGCGGCAGGACCAATTATGACAGTATACTTTCTTTCAATAGACCTTGATAAGGATGAGTTTGTTGCAACACGGGCATGGTTTTTCTGGGTTATAAATCTTATCAAGCTGCCGCTCCACATTTTTGTTTGGCAAACGGTTTCTATAAGGTCTTTCTGTTTTGACCTTCTTCTTATTCCAGCAATAGTTATAGGTGGTCTGATTGGTCTTCTTTTGGTAAAGAGGCTTCCTGAAAAACCATACCGAATATTTGTTATTGTTGCCACTTTAGTTTCGTCTATTTTCCTGATAATCTAAAATAATGACGAATTATCTTAAAAGTCTTAATCCATCACAACTTGAGGCCGTAACCTATGAAGGCTCTTCTCTTCTTATTTTAGCAGGGGCCGGCTCTGGAAAAACAAGAGTTATTACAACACGAATTGCTTGGTTGATAGATCAGAAACTTATGAACCCTCGTTCTATACTTGCTGTAACCTTTACAAACAAGGCTGCTGGCGAAATGCGTGAAAGAGTAAATTCTATGGTTCCAGGTGCCGGAGCGGCAGTAATGATAAGAACGTTCCATTCTTTTGGTGCCTGGTTAATGCGTAATAATGCACATTTAACAGCAGATTTAAAACAAAGTTTTTCTATTTACGATGATGATGATTCTCTTAGTCTTCTTCAAACCATCTTTCCAGATAAAAATAAAAAGAAACTCTCTCCTTATTCCAAATGGATAAGTAGGGCAAAAGATTATTGTCTTACTCCTGAAGATGATTTATCTCAAATTGCAACAGTACCTGACTTTGCCGATGTTTATAACTTTTATGAGCAAAAACTTCGTTCTGTAGGTAATCTTGATTTTGGCGGTCTTATATCTCGTCCTGTTGAATTATTAAAAGAAAATGACGAGCTTAGAAGGCGAATCTGTCAAAGGTTTAGAGTTGTTATGGTAGACGAGTATCAGGATTCAAACATTGCGCAATATGAGTTGTTAAAACTTCTTTCCGGAGCGGGGAATTCTATCTGCGTTGTTGGAGATGATGATCAGTCTATATATAAATTTCGCGGCGCTGAGGTTCGTAATATTCTATCATTTCCACAAGAGTTTCCTGACACTAAAATTATTAAACTTGAACAAAATTATCGCTCTACCGCGCCTATTCTTGAGATAGCATCTGAAGTTGTTGTTAATAATGAAAACCGGCTTGGAAAAAAACTTTGGACAGAACGTTCTGAAGGAGAGAAGGCCAAGATTGTTTATCTTGATAATCAGGCAGCTGAGGCAGATTTCTGCGCGGCTCTTCTTGAAGACGGAAATCTTTCAGATACTGCAATTTTATACAGAACAAATGCTCAGTCTATGAGTTTTGAAACATGTTTTTCACGTCTTGGAATTCCGTATAAGATAGTTGGCGCTTTACGCTTTTTGGAAAGAGAAGAAATCAAAGATATTATTGCGCTTTTGTCTTTTATGGTAAATAAAAATGATGCTGTTGCTTTTACGCGAATTATTAATAAGCCAACCCGTGGAATAGGCAAGGTTACTGTTAACAAGATAATTTCTGAATCTGCCAAACTTAATGTAGACCTTATTCTTGCAGGTTTTTCAATCAAACTTTCAGCAAAAGCTCAGGCCGGATTTAATAATTTTAAAAAATTGATTGATTTTATGGATTCTAAAATTGATATAATGCCTCTTTCTGAATTTCTTGCGGAACTGGTTGAAGAATCTCATTTGCTTGACTATTATCTCAAGAAAGATGAAACAACCGCTTCGGCTAAAGAAAATAACTTGAACGAACTAGTTTCTGCCGCATCAGGGTATGGTACAGGTAGAGAGGCTCTTGTTCTTTTTCTTGAAGAACTTGAGCTTGATCGTGAGGCTGTTGGAAATAATTCTTCACCTGAAGTTGAAGACGCGGTAACCCTTATAACAATGCACAATACAAAAGGGCTTGAGTTTGATCGTGTTATAATTACTGGTATGGAAGAAGGCCTTTTTCCTTCTGGTAGAGAGGAAAGTCCTGAAGAGCTTGAAGAAGAGCGTCGAATCTTTTATGTAAGTATAACAAGAGCAAAAAATGAGCTCTATTTTACATCGTGTCGGAGTCGCCGGATATGGGGGCGAACTCAGTTTTTTGCTCCATCAATGTTTTTGTCAGAGATTCCTGATGAGCAGGTTGAAGTCCTTGATGGAGCATCTGCACGTAAAGGCACTGGTTTTTCTGGAAGCTCTGAAACAGAAGCTGCTGGATATAAAGCAGGAACAGCTGTTTTTCATGAAGATTACGGCAGTGGTGTGATCGCAAAAAGTGGAGAGGCCGGTGGACAAATTTATATAATTGTTCAATTTGAAAGCGGCCGTAGCGGAAGATTTCTTCCCGAATATGACAGTCATCTGGAGATTTTTGGAAATGATGAATGGAGCTAATTCCTTGATAAATAAAATTCCCAAGGTAAAAAGATGCCGGGATTATCATGTTTATGATTTTAATGGCCGCCGTTTTTTTGATATGTATCTTGATGGAGGCAGAGCCTTTCTTGGGCATAAACCGGGAAGGACTCTTTTAATGATGAAAAACTGCCTTGATAAGGGCTTATCTGCTGCTTATCCCGGAGTTTGGGAAAAGCGATTGTTGAATCAACTTCAGAGCTTGTACCCTTCAATAGCTGCTTGTTCTATTGTTTTTGGCGGTGGTGAGACTTATTATGTTTTCAGGCCATTTGAATCTGAACAACCACCTGAAAATACGATTTTTGAACTTCTTTTACCAATGCCCGGTAGCAGCATTGTAAAAGTGGTTTGCGCGGCTGATTCCTGTAAAAAAGAGCTTCCTGAGAATGATCTCATCCCTCAGTATTTATATAGCGGGCTTTGTCGTGCGGCCGCAGAACTTGCTGCTGCAAAGAAAAACTTAAAGGATGACACTTGGTCTTTTTTTGATTTTTCTTTTTGGAAGAGACAAGGCCCTTGGCTGTATCCAACTGTTTCAGAAGACGCCTATAAGAATATTTTTTCTACACTTCTCAAAAAAGGTGTAATAATTTCTCCTTATTATGAACAGCCCTCATGTGCTCCGTCTCAGTTTAGCGAAGGTGAAATATTGCCGATAGTTGAATTGGCTAAGGAGTTTTGTTGATGGCAATGGAGAGTTTGATTTTTATTATAAGCCGCCTCGTTTTTGGTGCCGTTGCCGCATTTCTTGCAATTCTTTTATGGTCAAAAACTAGAGATGCTGCCTGGATGTTCATTGTTGTTGGAACAATATTTCGGTATGGTCAGATAATGTATGATACTTTTGCTATTTTTGGAATTGTACGAGATAATGTTATTATAATTCCTGGTTATCTCAAGCTTGATACGCTTCTTGAAAATCTGCCTTATTGCTTTTTTATAATAGCTTTCAGTATCATGCTTGGCAGAACTGTTAGAAGATGGAAATAGCCTTTACCGGACAATCTTCTGCAGTCTGCTTGAATTCGTTTTCAAGCCCTTCCGGTATTTCGGTTTGTTTTAGTCTCACTGTATAATTTTCTTTTTTAAAAAAATTAGGATGATTTTCTTCGCAAAGTCCACATCCAATGCAATTATTTTTATCAACTTCGATTTTCATTTCACCTCGTAGTTCGTAGTTTTTTAAGAGAGAGTCTCTTTCTTAGCGCAGTAAAATAATACTTTCTAATTTTACTTGAAGCAAGTCTCTTTATGTTTTGAATAGACTGGAAAAAAAGAAACTTTATTGAAAATTTACTTGTGTAATTGGTTAACTTTTAAGATAATTAAACTAATGGAAAGCTCTCTTATTGATATTGAAATGACCTTGGTACTTGCTGTTTCTTCTCTTGAAGAACAGAACGCTATCGAATCCTTTCTTTCAACAGCCATGCCGAAGGCTACAATTTTTATTCCAGAATCTCTTTTGGATTTAGATGAAATAACAAAGGACAATTCGATAGATTTTATTCTCACAGATGTAAATTTTAAAGGTGGAAGTCTTGTTGACTGGCTTGTTCTTTGGCCTTTCCCATTTATTCTTCTTGTGAATCCTGGTGATGAAGATAAACTTGAATCCATTATGGCTGATGAGATTAATTCGTTTATTGTTCGACGTGAGGATATGTACCATATCAAATTTATTCCAGGAATGATTAGTAAGCTTTTATCTAATCATAAAATGAGAGCTCGTCAGACAAGTTTTGTTGTTTCGACTGAGCAGCAATATATGAATCTTGTACAGGCCTTGCCTGATATTGTTTATGTGCTTGATACCGAAGGTAAATTTACTTTTATAAATAACGCGGTAAGAGATCTTGGCTGGGAACCTATTGATCTTATTGGAAAACATTTTTCTGTGCTTCTTTTTGAAGAGGATGTTAAAAGAGTTTCGAGGACTGAGGTTCTGCTGGAACTTAGAGGTAAGGTTACAGGAATGGATCGAGCCCCAAAGCTTTTTGATGAACGGCGTACTGGTGGCAGAATGACCCGTGGCTTACAAATGCGTTTAAGACGGAAGGCTTCTGTCGGAGGTTCTGTTGATGTTTCACTTATAGCATATGGAGAGTTGTCTTCTGTGGGATACAGCGGCTTTCAGGAGCCTGAAAATTCCGGATTAGGAACTGCTGGAATAATAAGAGAAGATAAAATTAAAAAGAAGCTTGGTGGAATCAGTAGTGAAAGAAGTATTTTTGATACTGAAGGAGCCTTATCACATCAGGCCGTAATGCATCTTATAAATAACAAGCTTCAAATATTGAGTAGCCTTGTATCGTTAAAGCAGAATTTGGCAACCACACCTGAAGAATCAGCTTCTTTAACGGCTATACAGGTACAGCTTTATACATTATCGCTGGTATATAAGAATCTTGTTACAATTGATGGTGAACTTAAAGTTAGAATGGAGTCATATCTTGAAGACATCATAAAGCATATTATTTCTTCATATGCTGATAACCCACTTGTTCAGAAAATATCTCTTCATTGTGATCCTATTTATCTTGCGGAAGATCCTGCAATCACTTTGTCTTTGATGGTTAATGAGCTTCTTTCAATATTTCTAAGTATTCAGTATAAAATTAAGACTGATTCGGTTCCTGTTTCTATAACATTTCTGGTTAATGAGGGGCTTGCTCAGTTAAAGATAAAGACCTCGTCTGAGATTTTTCAAGCTTATGATGGTTTAGAAAATTCATCAGATTTAACCTTACTGTTTAGAACTCTTTCTGAAATCCTAAAGGCCGAAATTTTTATGAATGAAGATTCCTTGACCTTGTTCTTCAATGTAGATGAAGAAGAAAGGTCTTAATCTATCTGTTTCATTAAAATAGAAGCCGCAGTTAATAGAGGATCCCATACAGGGCTAAATGGCGGCGCGTAGGCTAGATCACAGTTATAAAAATCTTCAAGAGTCATTTCGGCTTTCAGTGCTACTGCTGCTGAATTTATCCGTCTGGCAGCCCCTTCTGTTCCTACTATCTGGCTTCCAAGAATTCTACCTGTTTTTTTATCAGCTATGAATGAAAGATGTATTGGCGCCGCATCCTTATAAACATGCGCCTTAGATTTTGATTCGATAACTTTGTAAACCGGAGTAAAACCGGCTCTTTCTGCTTCATCCAATGTTAAACCAGTTTTGGCAATTTCCAGGTTAAAGGCTTTGAAAACGCTTGTGTTTGTAATGCCAGGAAAAGATGATTTTTCCTCAAGCATATTATCTGCGGCAATACGACCTCCTCTGTTTGCGGTAAGAGCAAGAGGTGTCCATGTTTTTTGACCGCTGACTATATTCATACAGTCAGCGCAATCTCCTGCTGCAAATATATCCGCTACTGAGGTTTTCATATTGCTATCAATAGAGATCGCTTCATTCTTCCCAAGTTTTATCCCACAACTATCTGCCAGCTCTGATGAAGGTTTTACTCCAATTGCAATAAGAACCATATCAGCTTTAAAGTTATCTTTGTCTGTTTTTATAATCAGGGAAGATTCTTCTTTTGTTATTGCTTTTAGAGGTTGTCCTGGAAAAAACTCAATTTTATTATCAGCAAGTTCTTTGCCAACTATATTTGAAAGTTCTGGTAACATCCATGGAAGAAGCTGCTGCCTTTTTTTTATCATTGTTACTTTTATTCCTCGGGTGGAAAGGGCTTCTGCCATTTCAAGGGCGATGTAGCCCATTCCAATAATTAACGCAGTCTGAGGTTTTTTATTTTCAATAAAGTTTTTGATCTTTTTTCCATCATTTAGTGTTTTTAGAACAAAAACTGCTTCATTATTAATTCCGTGGATTTCCGGAATTATGGCACTGGCACCTGTTGCTATCAGCAGTTTGTCGTATTGCTCTTTAAAAGTAGAGCCGTCACTTTTTTCACCAAAAACTATTTTTTTATTTTTATCAATGCCTGTTGCTTTGTGCCCGGTTCTAAGATCTATATTTTGCTTGGTTCTGAATGTTTCAGCGTTTCTGACAACAAGTTTTTGCATAGGATTTTTTTCATCAGCAATGTTATAGGGCATTCCGCACGCGCTGTAGGATACATCTTCTGTTTTCTCAAAAACTATAACTTCTTCTTCAGGTTTTACTCTTTTTAATCTTGAAGCCGCACTCATTCCGGCGGCATCTCCACCGATAACAACATATTTCATACTAATCTCCAGTAATAATTAGTATATAGTATTTTTTATATTTACACAAAGAGTAATAGTAATTATATCTTTAAAAATAATTTAAATTAAAAAACCTCTTGCTAAACTTATGGTTGTTTTGCAAGAGGCTTAGTGATTTATCAATATTATATAATTGATTGGGCTTGGCTTGTTCTGGAAGAGTTGTTTTCTGGCTGGAACGGTTCTTTGCTAAATGTTGGTCTCTTTTCAATATATTCTGCTACAAGTTTAAGTCTTGAATGAGTTTTTCCGTCGCCATCTTCCCATCTATCCTGTTTAAGACGGCCTACAACACGAACACCTTTACCTTTTGTAAAATTATTTCCGCTGTAGTCTGCAAGTTTTGTCCAGGCTTCAACATCCAGAAAAGTTACTTCTTGTTGGTATTCATCGTCATGCTTATAATAATGATTTGACGCAACAGTAAAATTACAAACTTTTGTACCTTTTGGTGTTTCTGTAAGAACCGGATCCCGAACCAAATTCCCTTCAATAATTAGTGAATTTACAGAATTCATACAATTACCTCTTAAATATTTTTGTTCCGGAACTTGTTATACACAGTTATAAGTGACTGGTTTTATATTGATTTAAAAATACTGAATTAAAATATAATTCATGCTTGATCAGTACAATGCCTTTGACTATCATGGAGCAATTAACTACTCTTGGGAGATTACAATGGGAAAAGGATTTAGTTTAGAGACATATCCATGGGTGTATACATCTAAATATACTGAAAACAAAGAATGGAAAGACGAATATACTGAGAAACCTCATAAAAGTCCTGAAGAGGAAGCTTTGATGGCAGAGAAAGAGCTTTCTGAGCTTCTTCAAAAGAGGAACTCTTTTCCGGAGCTGCCTCTTGTCAATTATACAACTCAGTATGGTATGGGATGCTTTGAAGGGATGAAAGCTTATCCACAAAAGGATGGTTCGCTTAAGATCTTCAGGCCGGATGAAAATGCTTCAAGAATGAAAAGATCTATGGAAGGCCTTATGATGCCGGGATTTCCTGAAGATAAATTTCTTGAAGCATCTATTAATATTGTTCGAAAAAACAGAGATTGCGGCTTTTTTCCGAAATATGATCCTGCATGGGAGGCTGACAACTATGTTTCCGGACATTCCATTTATATTAGACCGTTTAGCTATTCAGAGCCGGCAATAGGTTTAAGTGTTTCATCTTCACCATGGATTGTTTTTATTGCAACTCCAGTAGGCAGTTATTTTGATCCTGGAAGTTCTAAAGCTGTTGTCACAGAAAAATTTAGGGCAACACCAGGCGGAACTGGCTGGATTAAGTGTGACGCTAATTATGTTGTGCCTATTCTTGCTAAGAAAGAAGCCGCTCTTAATGGTTTTATGGAGGCTGTTTTTCTTGATTCTGTGGAGCAGAAGTATGTAGAAGAAGGTTCATCTTGTAATATCTTCTTTAAACTTAAAGATGGAACTCTTGTAACACCTTCTTTAGGAGATACTATACTTCCGGGTATAAACAGAAAAAGTGTTATTGAGCTTGCTAAGGATATTTCCGTTACTGTTGAAGAAAGAAAGATTGAAATTTCTGAAGTTATGGAAAAGGCTGATGAATGTTTTGTTACAGGAACTGCAGCTGGTGTTTCTTATATTGAATCACTAACTTACAATGGTAAGACTGCTGTTTTTAACAATGGTGTTCAGGGTGAACTTACAGCAGAACTCCAAAAAATGCTTAAAAGTATTCAGTATGGCGCAGTTGAAGATACTAAAGGGTGGATGGTCGCTGTTTAAAGTCCACTTTTATCTAAATCTTTAGGTATATCCTGATATATCTGAAGCTGGTAATCATCTACTGGGTAGAATACTGATTTCGAGTTTAGATATGAAAGATTGACAGTTTCTGGTGCTTCAAGCGAGTTTGGATCACGAGAAAGCTTGTCATAAAGTTCTATAGAATCTGTCAGCAGAACCATTGCTTCTGAGTTCTTCTCGGAATTTCTGTTCCGTTGATAGAGTCTGTATTTTGTTGTTCCAAGGTTATTTTTTACCTTTATAAGGTTTTCAACAAGAGTTTTGTGTTCCGGGACTGTATCAATTAATAAATAATTTATTGAAGAATATTCTTTTTCTAGCATATCAAGTAGGTGAGTGTAATAGCCTTCTGCAAGATAGAAATCGTTTCTGTTGAACAAAGTGTTTGCTGTTGCGTATAAAAGTGTTCTGTTTGAAGAGTACCCATCAGCTGAATCTGTAAATTCATCAAGAGCATCTCTGTAATCTTTTTTGTTATAATATAGAAATCCTTTCTTGTATTTCAAGTTTGGAGTTGAGTATTTGTTGTTTTCTGCTTCTATGAAGTAATCAAGCGCAATGTCGTAGTCTCCGCTGATGTTGTATGCTAAATCACCAAGATTTGAAAAAATGAGTCCATATTTTGCTTCAGGCTTAATCTGGCCTGATTTTACTGCTTCTTTATAGCTTTCAGCTGCTTTTTGATAATATTTTTCTGCGTCAATATATGAGGAGTCTTTATATAAAACCATTCCATATCTATTATAAGCATCTATTAAATGGCCTCTTGCTATTTTTTTTAGCGGTTCTTTTGATTCAAATAAACTTATTGCGGCAGTTAAGGCTTTTCTTTCTTCAGCTGGGATATCAATTAT
>JAQQAK010000312.1 GCA_028527945.1 Spirochaetaceae bacterium | reverse complement strand
GATATACAATGTCACCAGTAGAAAATTTATTTACAGTCATGACTATGGTAACTGTATATATCTGTTCAATATCCTTGGTATAGTTTTTTTCTTTTATCGAAATATTGATTTTATAGTCTTGAGCAGATTTAGCGTAATGCTTATTGGTAGATATAATATTTTCCATAAAATCTTCTACTTGTTTCACATCACCAGTCATATTTTTATAATCAACTATTTCAATTGTCCCAATTCTTATTTTTGGAGAGGGAATCAGATCCTGAAACATTTCAGTCGAGTATTTTGTCCTGGTTGTAGTACAGCTTGAACAAATTATGATCATAATCATAATTATTATTTTTTTTAGTCTTTTCATATTATTATCCTTATATCTATTTGCTAATATTTTCCATAACATCTTCAAAAGTTGCATAAATTGTACTATCATTTGTGGCAATTCCTTTATTTTCCTTGAGGACATTATATGCTTCATCTAAAAGTCCTTGTGAATAATAAATTTGTGCAAGAGTTAGTGCTATCTGTGCCATTTCATCACGTAAGAGCAAAGCTTGTTTGCAATAATCCATTGATGCTAACAAATCTTCTTTCTCCATGGAAATAAGTGCTAATTGTTGAAGGACTCTGAAATCGTTAGGATTGTTTTTGTTTAGGATTATAAAAACATCAAGAGCTTCTTCATTTTTCTCTTGAATCAGCAGAGCTCTTCCTAACCAGTATCCAGAATCGTAATAATCAGGATATTTTTCCCATATTTTAGAAAGAATTTTTTCAGCTTCAGGGTATTCACCAAGAAAATAAGCTGACTTAGCCGCCATTAAGTAGGCTTCTCTAAAGTTTGTATGTTTATTTGATAAATCAATAAATTCCTGATAAGCCTTATTGAGATTTCCATTTTCATAAGATAGTTTGCCATTAATATACTGTGCAAGTGCTTCTTGAGGCAGATGTCTCTCATTTTTACATGAGAGAAAACTCAGTACAATAACAGGTATTATTATTAAAGTCGAAGCATTTCTGATAATTCTCATTTGAGAACCCCTGTATGTAAATATTATGTAAATATATGTAAATAAATGTAAATATTAAGTGAACATATAATAATGAAGTTATAATAAGCTTGTCAAATAATGTATACTACAAAATTTAAAAAAATCTTTACTTTTCTTGAAAAAACAGTTATATAGGGATATTATCTTTTACATAAATAATAGTATTGATTAATAAAATTAAAAATAAAATCAAAACGGAGAATTAATTTGGTATGAATAAAAAGGAATATAGACCAAATAATATTACAAGAATAATTGCTGCGGTAGTTATGTTTTTTTTCTGCGGTACTATTTTTGGGCAGACTGTAGATTCAGTTATTCTTGAACAAGAAAGCCTTTTTGACCGTTACCTTGATCGTGCTGATATGTCACGGGAGAGGGCTGAATGGCAACGAATGGCTGCATTCGGTATTGAGGCAGTAACTGCAGAATGGGAAAAAAACACCGAAACAGTTATAAGTGATGAACAGCGAAGTGAGGTGACAAAGCTTCTGAGTTCAAAAGCCGATCAACGTTATAAACAATGGCTTGTTGACTGTTTTTTTTCAAAATTACCTACTCCCGGAGGGGATGAGCTTTTAAACGCAATTAAAGATGCTAATGAAAAATATCTCTTTTTATATAATGATGATGGCTCCTTGCAAAGAGATGAATCAGGTGATCTAATTCTTCAGAAGGTTGATGGAATTGAAGACGATTTATCATCCTGGCAAGAGATTGTTAATACTGGAAAGGCTACATCATTTGATAGTTTCTTGAATAATGAAGGGCAGCTTGCTGATGAATTTTATATATTTTTAGGAAATGATAATGAAGCTCTTTTTAGCGGAGAGCTATTTTCCGCACGTTTTAATCTATATAAAGATAGTTATGAAAAAGAACTCGAACAACTTGTTCAATATGCGCAAGAAAGATTTTATCTAACAAGAAGCTATGATCAGTACAGTCTTAGAAAAAAAACTGAGAGTGAAAGTGCGTCTGCTATAGCTGTAGAGCAAATAGCAGGAGCCAGAACTCGTCTTGAAAAAGCTATTTCTCAGTTGAAAAGTAGTTTGTCAGCTGTAGATGATAATACTACGGCAAATAAATCGGAAATAAGTTCGGAAGAATGGAAAGAAAATTTTAGGCAGGCTTTTAATTCCGGGATGACAATTTGGGAAGAAGCTGAAAACAAGCTGCTTGCTAACAGGCTTGAGTGGGAACAAAGCGCAGAAAATGATATAGAAGAAGGTGAAGCTGTCTGGGCAGAAGCATTTGAGAAGATCCAGCAGGAACAGAAAAAATGGCAACAAGAGTTGCGAGATATTATAAATGACGGGAAGCAGGAATGGGCAGAAAAGGAATCTGATTTTTATAATATGCTTGAAGAAGCATCACAGGAACTTGATGCAAGCATTACTGCTCAGACACAGTCTTTAGAAAACCAGATCGACGGAATAATTGATATACTTATTAAATCAACAGATGTATTACAGAGTGTAAATGCTTCAATTGAATACTGGAATGAACACTCTGACGATCCTGATTTCACAGATTCTATTGAATTTTGGAAAAATACAAAGTTAACCTATGAAAAATATATAACAAATTCTGAAGAAAAATTAGCAAAGATGTATGGAGTTATTCTTGGTAAAACTCTTGATGAATTAACTAATACTGGTAAAAATACTGAAGCAATAACAGAAGATGATATGCTTGGTAGTAATAATATTGCAAATTGGGAGTATCGCTATCTGGACGCTTATCAAGTACAGCTTGTTAAATCTGAATTATTAAAACAATATTGGGACAGACAGGTAGAGATTGCTCAGGATGTTTATAACTATGCAAATGATACGAGTTCTGAGCGTCCACAGGAAAGCGAAACACTATCTATACTTGAAGAAAAAACTAAAGAATTAAATAATTCAAAGGCTTCTTATGATGCTGCTTTGGAGGATATGAAACAGTCTGGAGATATTCTAAATGCTGACAAGCAGGATATTGATGAGAAAAAAGCTACGCTTTCTTCTTTACAGCAACAGCTTGAGGAAGCTCGTCTTTCATATCAAAATGCACTTGACCGACTAATAGCATCAGAGCCTAAAGATTATACAGATGAGATGGAATCTTATTATTCTCAGCTTCTATCTAAAGCTGGAATAGCTGCAGGTAATAATGTGACTGATGAACAGAAGGCTTACAATGAATATATTGCCGCGGTTGATGCATATGATAGGGCAAATGGTTATTTGAGTCTTAATGACAAGTTGTATCAGTTGGTAACCGGAAGTGATACTGGTACTACAGCTGATTCTATGAGCCTTGAAGAATTAAAAAATATCGCTGATTCAGCAGCTGAATGGGAATTTAAAGCTGAAGATCTTGATTGGAGCAGATTGGGGTTGAGCTCTGATGATAATCTTGTAAGTCAATTATTACAGGAACAGGAATGGTACAATAATTCACTATCAGAAACAGAACGTGATTACTTACTCTTTAGGATCAACGCGTGGGCTGAGTATTCCAGAAATAGCACATTACGTGATTATTCTATGCGGATTGAAGAAGCAAGACTTCTTGCTTCTAATGATTATGAAGGTTGGATTAAGGAAATAAATGGACTATCACCTGACAGTACTGAAGAATTTAATATGGCTGAAAAGCTTTATAATGAAACTCCGCTGTTTTATAGTGATCTGGTTACGTTTAATGGTAGTAACACTGAGCTTTTAAAATATCTTGCTGATACAGCAAAAGGTCGTTATATATATCAACGTGCGGTTGTTGCACAGAATTCTATTGATATTATGCGCAGCATTGAACAAGAATTGGACTCTTTATACGATACTGCTGGAGGCTCCTGGGATAATTTTATTAAAGATATGGATTGGATGCAGCTTAAGGATAAATATACTTCTGAAGAAAATAGAGCTGCACAAGCCGCCTGGGCTGTTATATATGATAGAATTGTAAATTGTGGTTACAGCTTAAATCAGATGCAGCAGTTGATTAGTGAGAATGAGTTGTCAATAGATAAAATAAAAGATTATTTTACAATAACTGAGACAGAAAAACTTGACTATGCAAAATTAAAAATGGTTGGAACTGATGAGCTGCGTACCTTAATTGCAGAAGATTCTTTGGTAGCAGATTATATATCTGGAAATAGCGAGCTTTTTCAGATAAGTATTTCATCAAAGCTTCTTCCGTCTGATAATACCTCTAATGAATATTACACGCAGGCTTCTTTGAGTTGTTCATATCTGAATGAGTATTTATTTGGAGATTATACTACTGAATATCGTCTTGCCGTAAATCGTGGACAAATTATAGATAGATATTCTTCAACACATCCTGGACTTATAATTGCAAGACGAACTGCTGCTAAAAATGCTCTTCGCGTAAGTCTTAATAATGCTGGTCTAATCCATATTAAAGATAATGGTTGGGAATGGAATGGTGTTGATTCCATGTACACTAAGTATAAAGCAATGACTAATAAGCCTGAAATTGAAGATTGGCTTGCTGATATGCAGCTGGATATTACTGATTCGTGTTCAGGTCTGTCGAATGAACTAATTTCTATTGTTAATGATGCGGTAACACAAAGTGTAAATTATGCTGTTTTATATGCGATAAAAGATGGCATAATTATTCATAATGATTTTGGTAGTGAGAAGCTGAAAAAGATGTCAGCTGACTTATCTGCTATGCAACAGTTGAATTCAGCTTTAGCAACTGTTTCTAATTCTTCTTCTGACAGTCAGCAGAAGGCTGTTATGCTTGTTAAGTTATATAATCAGGCAGCTGCTATAGATGGACAAGATATGCAGCCAATTATTGAAGGACTTAATCAAATATTATCTGAAACTTTAGGTCTTAATATCGCATCATCTATTTTTGCTAATATGAATAGTCAAGAACGCAAAGAGTCTCCTGATAGAATTCTGGCTGAAGACGCTCTTGAAGATTTCTTTAAAAATAATAACATTACTGCATCTGATAATCAGGAGGCGATTATCGATGAAATTATGGATCTATTGACTCGGGCTATGGTAATAGAACTTGCTGATGCCGGAGAGTATTCTGGCGGAGCTTTTGGCTCTCTTTCAGAATCACAGATTAAGACTATGTTACAGCAGAGAGAATGGAATTCATTATTAGGGCGTGCTGTAAACAGTTCTTATATTAGAACTTCAGAAGATATAGCCTGCTTAAAAGAACTTTATGAAGATCTGAAAAATGGCTCTGATGATAAGATCTTAAGTCATGAAGAAATGGATAAATATCTCTGTGAAAGATTCGCTGCGGGTGATGATGGTCTATACAATATTCTTAATAATTCAGAATCTTATACTAATTTGCTAAAAAGCTATACTGAAGAACCAATATTCTACAATGATATTGAAGTCCCTCAACAAGAAATTGTCACAATATCAGATGATCTTCTTGATACGGTATTTGGAACAATGTCTTTAGTTGAAGGTGTAACCAGTTGGATTAAAAATAAAATATCAGAAGGATCTCTGACGAGTATTTCTGAATTTAGGAATGCCGCTTCGACATATATTCATGAAATAGTTGATAATAAAGATTTTGACGCAGATATAAAAGATGGAATTATAACTTCTCTTATGGAAAGTCTAAATTCTTCACTTGCTGAATATTCCGATGATGAAATGCCTGACAATGGATTTACTCAGCTTTTTAATGA
>JAQQAK010000311.1 GCA_028527945.1 Spirochaetaceae bacterium | reverse complement strand
AAGTCTGAAATGAGCTTCACTATTACGTGGATCAAGCTCTATAGCTTTTTTATAATGCGTTACAGCACTGTCTGTTTTGCCTCTATCTTCAAAAAGGCTTCCTGCTTCATAATACCATTGAGCTTCATCTGGATTTTGTTTTATCAAGAGAAGGTATTCTTTTAAAGCTTCTTCCGGCTGATTGAAATCTCTATATAACTTAGCAGTTGTTTTACGGAATGGTATTTCTTGAAGAACACCAGTAAAATCTCCGCTTTCATTTATTTTTTTCATTTCCATCAATGCAAGCTCGGCTTTTCCGTCACCAAGGTACGAAAGTCCCAGAATATAATGAAGTTCGTAATTTCTGGGCTCGTTAGTCAAAATCATTTTTGCCTGCTTTATTGCCGCGGCGTATTTACCGGACTTGTAAAGCTCATAAATTCCTGCTACCTTTTTTGGTGCTAAAAGTGATTTAATTATAAATATAAGTGTAAGAACGACAGCTGCGCCGACGATAATAATAATAATTAACATTGGTGTCATAAGATACTCCAAGGTAAGATTAATCAGTATTTGTATGTGTGTCAAATGATTAAGCTGAAAAAATGAGGTTTGGATGAAAAAAATTATTATTACAGCAAATTTATTGCTTATTTTTAATTTTACTATAATTTCTGAGAGTTTTTTTGAACAAGGCAAAACTCTATTATTAAATAATCAATTGAAAGACGCAGTAATGATGTTTGAGGCCGCAGTTGAACAAGAACCAAGCAATCCAGACTCGTATATTTATATTGGTTATATTTATGAGATTAAGAAAGATTATCAATCTGCTGTAGACGCACTTAATCGGGGACTTGAAAATACTGATGGTCAAGATTATATTTTTTATTTTAATATGGGTAATAATTATTTTAAGGCTGGAGAATATGAAAAAGCAGCTGATATGTTTTCAAAAGCAATGCAGAGTAAAAGTGGTTTTACTGAACCATATTTAAACAGAGCTAATTGCAGGCTTCAAACTCAGGATTTTAATTTAGCCTTAAGAGATTATAAACTATATATTACAATGCAGCCTGATGCTCCGCAGGCTGAGCAGGTTAAAAAGTTAATAGCAAGTATTGAAAATGATATTACAACAGCAAAAAAGAGAGAAGAGCAAGAAGTTCAGAGAAAAAAAATTGAAGAAGCAAGACAAAAAGAACTATTAAATTCAGTTTTAAACTCATTGGATAATGTGTCCGAAGATGTAACAAATTTTACTGCAGGCTCTGCCGGAATAGAAGATATGGATATTGAGCTGGATATTGAGGAATAATATGAAAAAGAAAATAATTGCTATCGTTTGTGGAGTTTTACTTGTTGCTGCAGCAGTAGGTGCTACTTTATATTTTACAAAACATAATGGGAACTCACAGAGCTCATTATCAGAGAATAAGTTAGGTCAATCAGAAAATAATAAAGTCAGAGACAATACTCTTATTTTGGCTCGAGATTATATGGAAAAAGGCGATTATGCCAGGTCACTTGATCTTTTAGATGGACTTCTTATTCAGGATGCCAGCGATCAGGAAGTAAAAAAATTGCGTGAAGAAGTTATAAGCGCAAGAAAAAACGCGGAATCAGAAGCTGCTTTGAAAGATAAAGCACAACAGGATGATCTTGTAGAAACTCTTGAAGAGCTTGGAGAAAATATGAAGCAGCAGCCGTCTGCTAATCAGGCAAATAGTGCTGAGGCTGAAATGGAGCGATTAAAAGCCGCAAAAGAGCTTGCTGAACTTCAAAAACAACAGTTAGAGGCTGAGGAAAGACGGGCTGAAAGGCGGCGTGCTGAAGAAGAAAAAAAAGCTGAAGAAGAACGTAAGGCCGCAGAGCAGAAAAAGGTTGAAGATAAAAAGAAGGCAGAAGAGGCTCGCAAAGAAGAAGAAAAAAGAAAGGCTGAAGAAGAAAAACGTAATAAGGAAGTACGAGAACTTATTGAAAAAGGACTCGCTCTGATGGAAAAAATGAATTACGACGGAGCGCGTAAAGCTTTTGACTCTGCTATTGAGGTTGATCCTGAAGCCGCAGAACCATATGCTCAGAAGGGTGAAACTTTTTTTCAGGAAGATAAAACAAATCAGGTTAACTTAAGAGAAGCAGTAGAATATGCCAATAAGTCTCTTGATAGAGATGATACTCTTTGGGTTCCGCATAATACTTTAGGAAAAATATACGTAGAAACAAAAAATTACCCTGAAGCTATAAAAGAATTTAAAGAAGCTGCCAGATTAAATCCAGAGGACGGAAGCATTCTTTATGAGCTTGGTGTAGCTCAATATAAGGCCGGAAAATATAATGACAGCAAGTTGTCATTTGAAGGCGCTATTCATCAAAATGCAGAAAATTATAAAGCATATTATAATCTTGGTATGTCATTAGTTCGTTTAGGTAAAATTAATGAGGCAATACAAGCTTTTAAAAATGCTGCTGATAAAGATCCTTCTTATGATGCAGCTTTTTTTGCAGCGGGTAATTTATTATATAAAACAGGTAAATACGCTGAGGCTGAAAAATATTTGAAAAATGCTGTCGCTTTAAAACCTGAAAAAAGTACTTATCTTGGAGTTCTTGGTGTAGTTTTGCTTAATCAAGAAAAGTATAAGGATGCTGAAAAATATCTAAAACAGTCACTGTCTGCTAATCCTGATGCTCCAAGTACCAATTACAATTTATCTCACGCTTATTTTGAACAAGGTAACTATTCAGATGCTTTGACATACGCTGTAAAAGCTGTGCAGCTTGATTCTGATAACTCAGTATATT
>JAQQAK010000310.1 GCA_028527945.1 Spirochaetaceae bacterium | reverse complement strand
TATAGCATCATGAACAACCATATAAACTTGACAGAGATGAAAGAAAAAAAGGCTCTTGCAATAATTAAAGACATGAATGATGATCTGGTCTTTACAGGAAATCCTTTTTTTGGAAAAACAAATTATACAAGCGTCTTTTTTAACATTATAAATACAAAATCAAGACGAGTGGTGCTTGAAGCGTCTATAAACAGAACAGAGATACAAGATCTTTTTCTAAAGCGTAAACAAGAAATTGGTATAGCATTTATCTTTCTTATTATTGTTTCATTTACTCTTGGACAATTTTTCTCAAATACAATAACAAAACCACTAAAAGAATTGGTTGCCAACGCTGAAAAAATTTCAAAAGGCCAAAAAGATGTAACTTTCTCGATTAATCGCCATGATGAAATCGGACTTTTATCAAACACACTATCTGAAATGAACAGAAACCTGAACAAACGAATTCAGGCCATGGACATAATGAACAAGATTGATAAGGCCGTTTTGTCATCAATATCAAGAAAGGATCTTCTTAATAGTGTAATCAGTTTTATATGTGACTACATAGACAAAAGCACTGTAGTAATGGCCTTACGAGACGATATTGGCAGCGGATTTGAACTAATTTCTGCAGCAAGAAAAAATAAGATATCAGTAATTATATCAAATCCATATATTCCTGATGAGCTTCTTGGCCGTAATACATTAGATACTCTAAAGAAATCATGTCTCGTATCTGAAGATCACAACCTGATTGAAGTTCTAAAAAAACAACTTCATTTACCAGAAAAAACAAAACGATTTTACAACGTCCCAATTTATCTTAAAGAAGAATACCTGGGTTCACTATTTGTTGTAAAAAATAACCAACAGGATTTCACTTCTGATGAACAGCAAACCCTCATAAAACTCGGCGATCAGG
The DNA here is from genome assembly GCA_028527945.1 of Spirochaetaceae bacterium. GTDB lineage: Bacteria > Spirochaetota > Spirochaetia > UBA9216 > UBA9216 > Thalassospirochaeta. The sequence continues at coordinate 16,949 of JAQQAK010000310.1, read as the reverse complement.
CCGGTGTCGCTATGCAAAGTATATTTGCTGTAGAAGAACTTGATACTCTTCAAATTGGTTCAATACGAGCCTTAAGTAGCGCAATTGATACAAAATCTAAATGGACCTCCGGTCATAGCAGCAGAGTTGCTCACCTAAGCAAAATGCTTGGAACAGCCCTTGGCTTAAATGAAATGCAGTTAAAACGTCTCGTGATTTCGGCACACCTTCATGACATTGGAAAAATAGGTATTCCAGAACGAATACTGGATAAACCAGATAAATTGACAGAAGAAGAGTTTGATTCAATAAAGCAGCATCCGGAAACAGGATACCAAATATCCAGAAACATTCCTAATTATGAAGATATATGCGATGGAATAAGATATCATCATGAAAGATGGAACGGCACAGGATACCCTAAAGGTCTTTCAGGTAAAGATATACCGCTATTTGGACGAATTATTGCTATCGCAGATGTTTTTGACGCAGTATCTGCCAAAAGACCATACCGTGAAGCAATGCCTGAAGAAATTTGCATAAAAATCATAAGAGACAATAGAGGGGTCGATTTTGACCCGGAATTAGCAGATTTATTCCTTGAAGCCCTCGAAAATACAAAGAATCATTTGCACATTCAGCCTACCAAGGTTACAGTATAAATATGATTACCAAAGAAATGATAAGAAAGATTCCCAAGGTGGAACTTCACCATCATCTTGACGGGGGAGTTAGAAACTCAACTATAGTCGAATTAGCTGAAGAACAAAACATAGAAATCCCCGAGCATGATCCTGAAAAACTTGCGCAATGGCTACATAGAGGCGCAGACAGAAAAAGCTTAACCCTTTATCTGGAAGGATTCTCTGTAAGCTGTTCTGTAATGCAGACGAAAGAAGCACTAACAAGAATAGCTCGAGAAACTCTTGAAGATCTTTCGTTACAGAATGTGAAGTATGTAGAAATAAGATTTGCGCCAATCCTTCATACTGAAAGAGGATTAAATACTGAAGAAATTGTAAAAGCAGTTCTCGCGGGATTAAAAGAAGGCAAAGAACAGTTTGGAGTTGACTACGGTTTAATATTATGCGCGATGAGGCATCAACCCGCAGACTATTCTCTTGAAACAGCAGAGCTTGCGATTTCCTTTAGAAAAATGGGTGTTGTTGGCTTTGATATAGCCGGAGATGAACATGGACATCCACCAAGAAGACACCTTGAAGCCTTTCAGCATATACGAAACAGGAATTTTAATATCACAGTCCACGCAGGAGAAGCTTTTGGAGTTGAATCTATATGGCAAGCCATTCAAATATGCGGGACACACCGCATAGGCCATGCTACAAGGCTAATAGAGGATATGGTAGTACATGGAACCAGAATTGAAAGAATGGGAACACTATCTCACTTTATTCGCGATAAACGAATTCCACTGGAAATATGTCTTTCATCAAATATTCAAACAGGAGCTGCACCTTCTTTTGACGAACACCCTTTTAACCTATATTACAGAAATGGATTTCGATGCACACTCTGTACTGACAACCCTCTTATGAGTAACACCAACCTTGTTAAAGAAATGACAATAGCTTCAGAATACTTCAATCTTTCATTAAGAGACTTTGAGAAAATTACTCTAAATGCAATGAAATCTGCATTTGTACATTACGATGAGCGTATAAGAATAATTTATGATATTATAAAACCCGGTTACGCAAAGATCAGGGAAGAAACAAACCCAACAGAATAAAACTAACTTTCAGGCGGTACAATGAATAAAGCCCAACTATTAAAAGACGTAGCTCTTGAGCTATCTGAAGAAGTGTCTAAATTAGATTTCACAGACGAAATAACTCATATTTATAATCCATTAGAGTACGCGTGGAAGTCTCATTCTCAATACCTCGAAAAATATGGGAACAACCCAAAAAAGATCATCTTTGTTGGCATGAATCCTGGGCCGTGGGGAATGGCTCAAACAGGGGTTCCGTTTGGAGAAATAACAGCAGTAATAAATTGGCTTAAAATTGAAACAGATGTAGAAAAGCCAGAGAACGAACACCCTAAACGGCCAATTGAAGGTTTTTCATGTAAAAGAAGTGAAGTTAGCGGCAGAAGACTCTGGGGGCTTATGGCTGAAAGATACAATGAACCAGAAAACTTTTTTTCTGAACATTACGTCGCTAATTATTGTCCGTTAAGTTTTATGACAGAAAGCGGCCGAAACTTTACCCCAGATAAACTACCAAAAGAAGAGAGAATAAAACTCTTTAATGCCTGCGATAAGCATCTTAATAAAACCGCAGAAATACTTGAAGCTAACTGGCTTATTGGTATTGGCAAATTTGCAGAAACAAGAATTAACGCGGCATTAAAAGATGAAATAAAATCTGAGAAAATAAAATCAGGCAATATTCTGCACCCAAGCCCGGCCAGCCCGGCAGCCAATCGAGGCTGGAGCGAAGCCGTTATATCTAAAATGGGTGAATATGGACTATGGAATTAACCACAAAAACATATTTTTAAGCAGAGTGAAAACTGTCAAATAAATCCAATAAAGAATCAAGCGCAGAAGAACTCTGAAAAGACCGCTCAAGCATTCCTTTTGCTCCACGAATCATTTCAAAAGCTCGGCTTTGGGCACGTTCAATACTGCCGGTTCCTTCCAACATCTTTATTGCGGCTTCTATATGCTCTTCAGCACCAGAATTATTTTTATCTCCGGCAGCAGCAAAATGTTCAGAAAGAACAGGAATGGAATCAGGATCAACCATGGCATGAAAGATAACAGGAAGGCTCTTTTTACCTTCTACGATATCATCACCACGAGATTTCCCCGGATTCCCTGTAGTAAGATTTATTACATCATCAATTATTTGAAAAGCAACTCCGATATCTTCAAAAATATCACCAAGGGTCAAACAAGTATTAGGATCTGTCCCCCCAATAGCAAAACCTGTTTGAGCCGCAAATCTTGAAAGACAACCAGTTTTCAAACGGCACATTTGCATATATTCATCTACTGAAGGATACTCCTCATGATTATTATGCCATTGAATATCAAGCCCCTGACCAAAATGGAGTCGCCGTAAACTAGTTGTATAATATCTGTATAATCTAAGTTTTAATTCTTCTTCGAAAGTGCTTTCATCTATGAGGTAAGTTGGTAGAAAATATAAAAGATTTCCTGAATTAACAGAAACATCTTCACCAAACATAAGATGAACAGCTTCTTTTCCTCTCCTTAAAACTGCACCATCTTCAATATCATCAACAATCAAACTACCGTTATGAGGAAACTCAACAAGCGGCACAAGAGGTAAAGCATTTTCAACTTCTCCACCAGCTATTTCGCAACAGAGAACCATACTAACTGGCCTCCATCTTTTTCCTCCCCGGCTTAAAAGCTCTACAGCTGGTTCATTTATTTTATCAACGACTTTTTCTGCTATTTTACCTTTCACAGGCCCTACTGCACGACTAATCCAACCTTTGTCAGATGTTGCCGGAACAGCACGGGAAAGAACCCCTTCTACCTTATCAAGGATTTCCGTATAATATCTATCCATGTTACTAGAAAACACAAAGAGGGGAGTTAAGTCAATATGCCAAAGAAAAAATCATCAAAAAGAAGTGAACTTGATCATTATTCTCTAAAGGCAAAAAAAGAGGGGTATCCTGCCCGATCAGTTTACAAACTTGAAGAACTCAACAGTAAATTCGGCATATTCAAAAAGAACTCCAAAATCCTTGATATAGGCGCGGCTCCCGGAAGCTGGAGCCTTTACTGCTTACGAAAAACAGGAAAAGACAGTCTTGTTGCAGCAGTTGATTTAAAAGATATAACAATAAATAAAAATGAAGAGAGATTATTTTTTCTTCAAGGTGATTTTTTTGACGAGAAAATACAATCGCAACTGCTTGAAAAAGGCCCCTTTGACGCAGTAATAAGTGACGCGGCTCCTGCAACAACAGGCAATCGCACAGTCGATACAGGACGTTCTTTCACACTTGCTGAAGGAATTATTTCAATTGCAGACAAAATGCTCTGCCCTGGTGGGAATCTGGCAATAAAGATATTTCAGGGAGGAGATGAAAAAGAGCTGGCAAACATGCTGGCAAAAACATTCAAAGAAACAAAAATCTTTAAACCAAAAGCCTGCCGTAACGAATCTTTTGAAACATACTTGGTAGGACTCAATTTCAAATAGATTGAGCCTATAAGTCTCAACGTACAGAAATTACCTAAGTCCAAAACCTTCATAACTTCAAGAATTACACAGCTATTAAAAAAATATTTTTTACTCTTTTTCGCGACTCAATATTATATAAGCTTTGGCCGAAATTTAAGCGTACACAAGAGAGGAAAACACGCTAATGAATGCAAATGCAATAGATATTGCCGAAAATCTTATTTTGACGGGTTATCTTAGAGAAGCTAAAAAAATTCTTGGAGCAATACTTTTAGATGAACCGGATAATGACAGAGCCATTTGCTATATGGGTATTATATATACAGAAACCGGTGAAAATGATAAGGCAATAAAAACACTCGACTACTATATTCAACGCCAAACAGAAACTCCTGAAGCATGGGAAGCGCTAGGTTGCGCATGGTTTAAAAAAGGCGAATTGGCAAAAGCCGAAGAATACCTCAAAAAAGCTGAAAGCCTCTCCCCTGACAGCCCATCAATTCTTAGAAATATTGGAGTTTTATACGGAATACAGAAGAAAGATGAAGACTCTCATGAATACATTCTTAAATCCTATGAACACAATCCTTATGATTACAGAACACTTTATGCTCTTGCATACTCTCATATAACTCTAAAACAGTATGAAGAAGCCAAAACAATTATAGAAGAAACCTTCTTTCTTGATTTTCCGGATGAAATCAGAAAAGAGCTTGAGCTAATTTTGGTAAAACTTCAAATTAACTGGTTTTAATGATTAAGAAGAATTTTACTATATTTTCAATTCTCATCACAATATTACTGATATTTTCATTTTATAGCTGTGCTACAACTGATAATGGATATAACAATTTTGAAAGTAACACAAAACAAAATAAAAAAGAAAAGCTAAAACCAATACAGAAAAAACTCGTTCAGGCCGCAGAAACATATGTGGGTTCAAATAACGATTCTTTAGTTGCTGACAATAAAACCTACAACCTTGATTGCTCTGGAGCAATGCTGGCGATTTACTATAAAGCTGGAATATATCTTGAAAAATGTTACAGCGGTTATGATGGCAATGGGGTAAAAAGACTCTACTATTGCCTGAAAGATCATAAACTTCTTACAGACACAAAACTACCAGAACCTGGAGATCTGATTTTCTGGGATAACACCTATGACAGAAACGGAGACGGCAAGTTCAACGATTATTTCAGCCATACAGGAATGGTTGTTGATGTAAAAAAAGACGGTACAATTACTTATATTCACGACAATTACCGCAAAGGCTTAGTATACGCAAAAATGAATTTAAAACATCCGCATGATAGAGAGATAAACTCTCCTATGCGAATGAGAGGCTCACCACCGGCGCCTAATAATGAAAGTCTTGCAAGTGAGCTAATAAGAGTTTTTGGAAGGGCATGGCTGCTGCCAAAATCATACTTTCGATAGAATATTGATTATGACAGTCTTTCTTTCTTCATTATGAAAGAGAAAGACTATATGAAAGCCGCCCCGCGTCTCAGGCGGAGCGATGATTGTTAAAATTTAGAAAAATGAGCATCAGCCAAGCTTAATTTTAAAATCTTCCGCTCTGTAGATTTTTTCACAGTAGTTGCACATATAATCAACCTTACCGTCAGCATTTTCTTTATATTTTTTAAAACGTGTCGCAATAGATTCTGCGTTAGTTATACAATTTGGATTAGGACAATACGCCACATTTTCAAGCTTTTCAGGAACAGAAACCTTTCTCTTCTCAGCGACCTCGTAATGCCTGATAATAGTAATTGAGGCTGTGGGGGCTATTATTGCAATTCGGTCAACCTCAGCCGCAGATAATTCATGATTCTCTATCTTTAAAATATCTTTTGCGCCAAACTTTGTACTTGGAAGATTCATACCTATACTTACAGGATGATTCCCCTGAGTCTTCAATATTTTTAGAACCTGAATAGCCTTTCCAGCAGGAATATGATCAATAACGGTTCCGTCTTTTATCGCGTCAACTTTTAATTGTTTCATCTATTTAACCTCCCCCAAAAGAATTGATAATATTGCCTGGCGCATGTACACACCATTTTCAGCCTGATCAAAATAATAGGCATGAGGAGAAGAATCTACTTCACAGGCAATCTCATCAACACGAGGAAGCGGATGAAGAATTTTCATATCTTCTTTTGCACCCTTTATTGTTTCTTTATCAATTATGTAAGAACCTTTCAATCTTTCGTAATCTTCCGAATCTGCAAATCGTTCACGCTGAATGCGTGTTACATACATAATATCAAGTTCTGGAACAACTGGTTCAACTTCAGGAAGTTCTGTATATTTTATTCCCTTCTCTTTTAGTTCATTTTTTATATGCTCTGGCATTTCAAGAAAGCTTGGTGATATAAAATAAAACTCAGGATTATAATGTGATAATGCCTGTGCAAGAGAATGTACTGTTCGCCCAAAACGAAGATCACCAACAAGTCCAATCTTAACATTTTCCAATGTTCCACGTATTTTCTTAATAGAATATAAATCCAATAAAGCCTGAGTAGGATGCTGATTTGCCCCGTCTCCGGCATTTACAACAGGAATATCAATCACCTCTGAAGCAAGTCTTGCAGCCCCTTCAACAGCATGTCTGATAACAACAATGTCAGAATACCGCTCAATTGTTCTGAGAGTGTCACTAAAGCTTTCACCTTTCTGAACAGAAGTCCCATTTGTCCCCTTCATTATCAAAGCTTCGCCGCCAAGACGCTTTACAGCAGACTCAAAAGAAAAACATGTTCTGGTTGATGGCTCAAAGAAAAGAAGAGATGCTATCCTTCCATTTAGATTTGGCTTTATTCGTCCTGATTCTATGGCCCAAGCTGTTTCAACAAGATAGTCAAGTTCATCACGACCAAGATCTCTAATTGAAATAATATTTTTTTCAGGGAAAATATATTCTGACATTTACATTCCTCTCTTACAAAAAACGTTCCAGGCTCGTTCCCGATAGATTTCAGCTTCAGCCTGAGGATCTTCAGCCTTTATTATTCCACGCCCAACAATGATACAGTCAGCACCACCTGTAACGGCCTCTTCAACTGTCAGGTATTGCTGTCCAAGATTATCTGAACCTCGTTCAAGTTTTACACCAGGCATAAGAAGAAGCTGTCCTTTTGGAATTAGAGATTTATACTGTTTTATGTCTTCAACATCTTTTCCATGACCAATATAACCGGACACAACAGAAAAGTTGTCTTTACCAGCTTCAATAACCTTTTTGCTATAATATTCTGTTATAAGATTTCCTTTACTGGACATTCTGGCAAGAAGAAAGGCCGCCTGAGGTTTTTCTGCCTTCATAGAAGCCTCTCCATCTGGAAAAAGCCCCTTAACAGTTCCCTCTCCAGCAATCAGATGGCTGGTAACACAGTCAGCCCATTCAGCTATACGGTAAACACCACCATAAAATTGATGTTTAACAGTATTGCCTATGTCAGCAAACTTTCGATCTTCAAAAATAAGAAAGTCGCCTTTTTCTGCAAGTTTTTTTAATCTGTCCAGAAAATCAGGAGTAAAATTACGAATAATATCTACATGAGTTTTTACCATTACAATACTTTTTGAAGTCTTTTCAAGAATATCAAAAAACTCGTCAGGATCTTCAGTATCAAGAGAAAGTATAAGGTTAGATTTTTTTCTTTTTATAACATCAAGTAGTTTATTTGTAAATTTATTAGACTCAACATCATTATCAGTTTTAAGTGCCTTCTCTTTCTCTGGAAGAGTTTTGGTAAAAGATTTTATCTCCTCTACCTTGGCATCATCAAGACAACCAGTCTTATTCAAATATTGAACAATTTCTTCAAGAGAAACCAGACTATGAAGAACTAACCCCCGCGAGCTTAACTCATTAACAGCATCAGCACTTCTATCTACAACAACCAAGATATCTTTAACTCCAAAACCGAGAGAAGTAAGCTCATCAGCAGTTTCAAACTTTGAGCCACCTGTTGTAACAAGGTCATCCACTATGAGGCATTTTCCTTTTTTATCTGGATCACCAACAAGTTTTCCACCTGCACCGTAAGTCTTAACCTCTTTTCTTAACATAAAAAGTGGTTTTTTCAAGGTTTCCGCAATAATAGATGCGGAAGGCAGCGCGGTGTATGGAATACCAAGAACACAGTCAAAATCAAGCCCCGCGGCATAGTCTGAGAGCATGGAACACATAAGACTATGAAGCTTTGGATATGATATCACTTTTCGAAGATCCAGATAGAATGGAGATTCTATCCCGCTTTTAAGAGTGAATTTCCCAAACCTTACAGCCCCAATTTCATACAAGCCCTTAATAAATTCTTCTTTTTTATTATTCAATTATCCTTCCTCCAAAAATGGTTTTATATACTGATACAGGCATGGTCATGCCGTTAAATGGTGAAAACTTTGCCTTGGACTTGAAACTATTTGAGTCAATTCGTTTTGAGCCGCCAAGTATAACAAGATCAGCTAAAGAGCCCTCTCTTATTCCCGACCTTTCAGATAAATTAAAAATATTGGAAGCTCGGCCGCTTGTAAGTTTTTGTAAATCAGAAAGCCAATTACTGGATTTCTGTGATAAAAAACTGGCAATAAGCCCAAGCTCGGTCTCTACCCCAGGAAAACCTGACGGACAATCATAAAAACTTTTACCAATTTGTTCTTTTTCTGATAGTTTATGAGGCGCGTGATCACTTCCTATCAGATCTATAGTTCCATCCAAAAGAGCCTCTATTGCAGCTTCTCTATCCTTTTGATAGCGCAGAGGCGGATTAACCTTTGCCCAGCTTTGTGGGCCGTCAATAACATGATGAGTTTCATCAAGCAAAAGATGATGCGGCATAAGCTCAGCGATTACAGAATCAGTTCCATATTCGGCCTTAAACTTACGAATTATATCAAACTCCAAAGCGGTAGAGAGGTGGCATATGTACAATTTGCAACCAGTCTCCGCTGCAAGTTGTAAAGCAAGTTCAGTGCCTTTTTCAGCGGCTGCTGGAGGACGTCTAAGGTTATGTCCTTCAAGAAAAGAGCATTGAGAAACATCAATATTAGCTGACTCAGCAATAATTGAAGCAAGCTCAGAATGAACGGCAACAGGCTTATTTGCTGTCGCCGCCAAAGAAAAGACTTTCCGAATAAAATCAGGCTTACTGCTGCTGTTATTTGAACTTGTACTTGAAAAAAACAGCTTAACGCCAGCAATGTCTTTTTCTGCAAGAAGCACAGGAAGTTCATTGATGGAGTCTTCTGTTGCGCCGCTCCAAAATAAATGCCTTGGACAGTTTAACCCCGCTTTTTCTGCCTCAAATCTTTTAAGCTCAAGAGCCTTCATAGTTTCTGTAGGAGGTTTGGTATTAGGCATATCAATAACAGTTGTTACCCCTCCTGATAAAGCCGCCGGCCCAGCACTTGCCCAATCCTCTTTTTCAGTCAGTCCGGGGCTCCTGAAATGCACATGGGGATCAATCATTCCCGGAATAACAAAACGATTTTCAGCATCCAAAATTTTAATGTTCTCTTGATATTTAGAATCTGTTGCCTTGTACACAGACTTTATAAGGCCGTCATTTACAAGAATATCAACCAGACCTGACTCTGTATTTGCATTTTTTACAAGAAGTCTTTCACTCATTTTTTACCTGCCAGTCGGTTAGTGAAACTCTCAATGTTTCCACTTGCCGTTCGCTTGTAAACACCAAAATCCTGAAGTTTTTCAACTTGAGTCCTCCAAAGAGCCGGCCCTTCTTTACATATTCTAATTCCGGACGGGTCTGTAGCACAGGAGCCGCAAATTCCAATAGCGCATTTCATGTATCGTTCAAACAAAAACTGATACTCAACTCCATTGGGGATAAATGGAATAAGACTCTTCATCATTAAATCAGGGCCAGAGGCATAAACAAAATTGAAGTCAGTATCAAATGACGCGAGAGCCTCTGCCGCGGTTCCAAGGAATCTATTATGCCCGGAATTGTTCAGATTTTCTGCTGCGCCAATATACGAAACACCAAGCATATTAAACCTTTCTTCAAATAAAAGAGCCTCTTCATTTCTACCGGCAGCTATTACCCGTATATTTGATGAAGGAACACCTGCATCAATAAGATGCCTGGCAAGAAGATAAAGCGGCGGAAGACCAAAACCTCCCCCACATAAAACGGGCTTAAAATCTTTGGGTAAACAATGATATTCTTCATTAGCAGAATTATCTTTTCCGGGTATAAAAAAAGAGGAACCATAGGCGCCTCTGATACTGACTAAATCCCCTTTGAACATTTCAAATAATCTGGATGTAAAATTTCCAATTTTCTTTATCGTTACAGATAACAATTTACCGTCAGAGGTGCTTTCATAATTCGAAATAGAAAAGGGCTTTTCTCCACCGTTAAAGTCTGTCAACATTATAAACTGCCCAGCTTCTACGTCTAAATTAACATTGAAACAAAAAGTTCTGACTTCAGTTGTCTCCTCTTTTATTTCTGCTATAGGCAATGTATATCTTTTGTCTTTTATCATTTCTATCTCCGTTTTTATGTATAAAAAAACCGGATCATAAATAATGATCCGGTTAAATAATTCGATTAATACTCTGAAAAGAATCTAATCCCTTTCTTCTTAAATAAGATAATAATTCCTCATTTATAAGCCTGAAGACCTCCGGCCCTCTGTAATAAACAGCAGTTCCAACACCGACAAGATCGGCGCCAGCCATCAGCATTTGAACAGCATCACGGCCATTTGTTATTCCGCCCATTCCAATAATAGGAATATTAAGCCCTGCTTTTCGGCATTCATAAACAAGTCGAAGCGCTATAGGTTTTACACAAGGGCCGGACATTCCACCTGTTATATTGGAAAGGACAGGTTTAGCCATTTCTATATCAATGTCTATTCCAGGACCAAGTGTATTTATCATACAGAGAGCATCTGCGCCAGCGTCAGTGGCCGCACCAGCGATTTTAGTAAAATTAGTCACATTAGGTGAAAGTTTTGCTATAACAGGTTTTTGAGTAACATTCTTTACAGCCGAAATAATTTCAGCAACCATTTGCTCTGAGGCGGCAAGCGGCACACCAAATTCATCCATTACATTAGGACATGAAAGGTTTAATTCTATAAAATCGGCCTCTGATTTATCTGCCTTTTCAGCAATGCTGACAAAATCTTCTTTATCTGTAGCAAAGATACTCATGTTAACAGGACAATTACCAGACAACTCGTCATCGTTAGCAGCAGCCTCTTTTAAAAGATGAACCTCTTTTATTCCGGCCTCGATCCCAGGATTACAAAGCCCCATTGCGTTAAGCATTCCGCCTTCGACTTCTGTAACAACAGGACCTTCATGACCCTTTCTTGCTTGAGTTGATAATGATTTTGTGGTAACAAGTCCGGCTCCCAGAACGGAAACCTGTTTCATGCTGGAAAAAGAAATATCAAGAACGCCTGCCGGCAAAACCAGCGGGGAACTCAGTTTGACACCAAGAAAATCTGTCCTTAACTCTTTCTCCATAACCTCTCACTTGGCATTTTTATGAAAATACTATAAACAGCCAAAGCCTGTCAACGGTGTTTATGTTAAAATCTTTTAAGTTTTAGAAGAATAAATAAAAACTTTAATTTCTACTTTTTTATGTCAAAAAATTATGTATATCTATTTAGCTTCTTGCAAAACTCGGTTAGTTTAGCAAGAAGCTTTGAAGCAAAAAATTACAACTTTAAGTAATTATATACAGTATAACAAGTTGTAATTTTTTCTTCTGTTACATTTTGGAAGCTCTTTTCAAAACTTAGAGACTTTAGTCTCAGAGTTTCTGAAAGAGCCTCTATTAATAAAATAATACGCCTTCAAGATCGCCTACTAATTCCTGGTTTTCTGTTATCAGCTTTTCTAAATATATTACAGCCTTTAACAAACCATTATAATATTCACCATTCCTAAAATAAGGAAGCATATCATTCCGAATTATATTACCAGCTATTTCATCTTTCACAATCTTTTCAAGACCGTAGCCAACTTCAATTCTTACTTGTCGGTCATCTTTTGCAAGTGTTATTAGAATTCCATCATAAATACCTTTACGCCCAATTTTCATTTTATCAGTCATATCAATAGAATATTCCAGTATTGTTTGCTCATGTGTGGAATCAATAATTAATATTACAATCTCAGAGCCAAATTCTTTTTTGAATTCGATTAGATTTTCAGAAAGTTGTTTTTTTTCAGATTTGCTTAGCAAATTAATTTCATCAATTACCGGATTATATTTTTTAACATCCTTTGTACAGGAAACTATACTTATTGATAGAAAAACAATTAACAAGATGGCTATTCTTTTTTTCATTTACCTATGGCTTCCTCTTTATTCTTAGAACTGTATTTATGATTATCAATAAAATCATTAGAATGTATCCAGCTATCCAAACAGGATTTACAAATTTTTTAGTATGTTCATTTGCAACAACAAAATCACTAAATGGCAAAAATACTACCATGTCGCTATGCATCAAAGAATCTAAAAATAAATGTAATAGAACGCCAACTTCTCCACCTAAAATATAGGAAACGATAGAAATCTTTTGTTTAGTTATTTTTTTTCTAATTAAACCAAATATAACAGAAACCGGAAGCATTATTGCAGAGCCTCCAATTAAAGTATGGCTAAATCCATGTAGTTCGAACTTGCAATCAAAAAATACAACTAAAAAAGGTTGTATATCTATTATTACATTTGATAACACACACATTGGGATGTTAATATATTTCTTAAAAATAATTCCGACACTGGTGTTTAAACCAAAATGTAGTGGTGTTAATGGCATTTTCCCTTCTTATTAAAAATTGCCTGAATTATAACATTTTTTGACAATATTAATTCATCTTTTTATAAACATAATATGGGTGCCTGCCACCAAAACAATTTTATCTAAATTTAAAGAAGTATTTCGTTAACCCACAAAAAATGCATTCTATTTAAGCAAATCATATGTAATTCCGGAGAAGGCTTTTACTCCATAAACAAGAGCAGATTCATCAAAATCAAATTTTTCATTATGTAAAGGCGCAGTGCAACGGCTTATATTCAGAAAGTAACATGACTGACCGCCTTTTTGCTTAACCCGCTCCGACATATAAGAAAAATCTTCGCTTCCAGAGGCTTTATCATCAAAGCGTTTTACTTTTAAACCAAGTTCTTCAGAACAGACTGATTTTATTCGTTCTGATAATTCTGGTGAGTTACAAGTGGATTCAGCGCTTCCCATAAGTTTTATTTTAGAACTGCATCCATGCATTTCAGCAGCAGATCTGATAATTCTAAAAGCATAATCACACATATAATTATTGGCTTCTGTTGAATCACCGCGGACCTCAACTTCAAGAAAAGCCCTGTCACAAATAACATTGCGGCTTGTTCCTGCTGATAATTTTCCGACATTAACACGAGTAGAAGAGCTGCCATGGCGGGGAATTGAATTCAAATTCATTACAGTTGTAGCTGCAGCAAGCATAGCGGAATTTCCAAGTTCAGGAGAAACTCCGGCATGAGCTGCCTTTCCACGAAAAACTACATCAAATTTTGTTGTAGCAAGCGAATAACCATTTCCAATTCCAATCAAAGATGAAGAGATATTTAGATCGCCACCCATATGAGCGCCAAGAAGAAAATCAACATCATCAAGATGCCCCTTTTTAACAATAGACTTGGCTCCTCTTACCCCTTCTTCTGCCGGCTGAAAAATAAGTTTTACAGTTCCATGTAGCTTCTCTCGAATAGAAAAGAGGACTTCTGCTACACCCAAACCAACTGTTGTATGCCCATCATGTCCGCATGCATGCATGAATCCGCTATTCTTTGAAATAAAATTATTTTTGTATGGAAAATGTTCTGAGCTGACAGATTCAACTACTCCTAGAGCATCTATATCAAACCGGAGGGCGACTGTCGGCCCTTCTCCGCATTCGAGAATACCTATGACACCGGTAAACCCTCCGGCAGTCTTTTTAACAAATTCTGAATCGGCGCCCTGCTCAATAGCCCGTTTATAATTTACTTCAAGCTCTCCCGCAGAAGGCAGCCCCATCCTCGATGCAGCATCACAGACTTCAGCCCCTGAAAGGACCTTATAACCAAGCTCTGTCAGCCTGCGTGCAATTATCGAAGAGGTTCTCATCTCAAACCAGCCTGCTTCCGGATACTGATGAAAATCACGGCGCCACTTAAAAAGATTATCTTTTATTGATTCTGATGTTTCATTTATTTTATCGTACATATACTAACTCCTGTAATCTTCGTATGAGGCTGTTGTTAAATTCACTATAATAATTATAGGTTAGTCATTTGAAATGGCTATTTCAAGTTATATTCTATTCTTTTTGTAATATTAAAACCATTCACACAAAACTTGAGGCCAGTTAAATTTATCTTCAATATGGAGAATGTTTACAAAAAACAGGAGTATGTTTATGTATTTATATTTTTCCCTATACTACTCTTTATGCAGGAGGAATGTATGACATTTTTACATTCAAAGGAGTCTATCCGGCTTCCTGGTATACTGTATCTGCTTCTCGCAGTTACAGGTTTTTTTTCCAGTTTTTCTCTAAACAGTTTTTCTATTTCACAATTCGACTTATGGATACCATATTTAGATAATCATCAATATTTCTTTACTGCTGGGCTATTAAGCTATGCGTCTATGATTATGGTATGGCTCCTTCTGGCATGGAATTTTTACAACCGTTTCCGACAAGTAGATAGAACGACTTCAGGTCTACTCCTTTTATTTGTCATTGTTGGAGCGGGAATGGAGTTTACCATTTTGATGCTAAAATCTGTTCCTCTCATCATGATTTCCATGAAGGATATTATTGCTACAGAACTTTTCAGCTCCTGGATGAAATGGGCTCATTTTCTGTTTATAATGGCGGGAAAAGTTCACAAAGTGATTAATTTATTCTACGCCCTCTGGCTGTTTCCTCTATCTTATCTTTATTATCAATGGACAGAGAAAAAAAAGATTTCTGTTATCCTTTCAGCAGCTCTTATGATTTGCGCTATGGGCTACCTTTGTGATTTTTTTCTGTTTTATCTTTTTCCCGACAGTGTTACTATAGAAATAACAGATTTCACCTTCATTGGTGAGGTAGTTCTGCTGATATGGCTTCTGATTAAGGGCCAAAAAACTCTTACTGGAAGTAAAAATATTGAAAGGGATTAATTGCATAAACAGCATATCTCAAATACATCAATACCTAGGTTATGAAGCACCGCTTCATCCTCTCATAACACTATTGAAATCAGATAAACTCCCTACCAGGAAGCCTATGGCAGATAAGCCTATTCTGTCAGAACTCTATGCTATCAGTCTGAAAAACGGGCAAGATTGCTCGATGTTGTACGGTAGAAGAAACTATGATTTTCAGGAAGGAATCATTCTATTTCTGGCACCGGGACAGATTATGGCCCCACTCAAAGGAGAAAAGGAAAGAAAAGATGCATCCTTCTCCAGTTGGACTTTGGTGTTTCATCCTGATCTGATTCGCAGCTTTCCTTTGAAGAAACAGATGCCTGACTATACGTTCTTTCACTATGACAGCAACGAAATGCTTCATCTTTCTGAACAGGAACGGATCACATTAACGGATCTTGCTTATTCAATCCAGAAGGAGTTTTCTAAAAACATAGATGACCATAGCTGCCGGATTATCGTTTCACAGATTGAATTAATGCTCAATTTCTGCAGCCGTTATTACAGCCGTCAGTTTATCACGCGCTCTACAGAAAATAAGGATATTCTTATTCGCTTTGAATCTTTCCTCAAGGATTATTTTGATAGTGGACAATTAAAAAAGAATGGATTGCTGAATGTAGAGCTCTGCGCAAAAGAGCTTGGATATTCTTCTCACTACCTGAGCGATCTCCTAAAGAAGGAAACAGGAAGAAACGCCCGAGAACATATTCAATTATTTGTAATAGAGAAAGCCAAGGATCTTCTGCTTTCTACAGATGAGCCAGTTAATATCATTGCTTACTCACTAGGCTTTGAATATCCTCAGCATTTTTCAAAACTCTTCAAACATAAAGTTGGAGTGCCCCCCAGGTATTACAGAGTCCACAGGTAATCCAAAACTTTATACTCATCATGAATAAATCAGCTTTTACAACTCCATAATACCTTGAAGGAGATACACCTCTTGAAGCTTTAAGTAAACAAATGAGGACAGGTTTTAAAAATCTCTGCTTTTTTGGAGACTGTTGTATGAATAGAAAACAATCTTTTCACTTTACAGGAAACCATTTACACAAAACTTCCTAAAAGAACTTTACACCACATAACGCAGTGACTACAATAAAATATGCGTACAAAGTTATGCTTTATTCTTTTAATTTTAACATTCCCAATCTTATTTTTTTCATGCGTTCAAAGCAAAGAGATAGAATCAAAAACGCTTGAATTATCTATCAGAAATATTATGGAAATGCCTGTAATTGAACAAATTTATCAGGATATTGTTTATTTGGGAGAAAAACAAAAAATTCTTTTTATAACAACATCAGATAAAGAAGTTCTGTTCTCAATAAATATAAGAGTTCAGGCCGGAATAAAAAACGTATCAGAAATAAAGATTAAAACAATGA
Organism: Spirochaetaceae bacterium; assembly: GCA_028527945.1. GTDB lineage: Bacteria > Spirochaetota > Spirochaetia > UBA9216 > UBA9216 > Thalassospirochaeta. Next base: position 121 of record JAQQAK010000310.1, on the reverse strand, counting down.
AAAAAACTAATGGAAATATAGCAGCTATTGTACAACTACCGCCAGCAGACTTTATTCTTGTTGACGCTGATGAAAACAGCATTCATCAGTATTTTATAAAAGAAAACGGCAGTGATATATC
>JAQQAK010000309.1 GCA_028527945.1 Spirochaetaceae bacterium | reverse complement strand
TTATCTTGGACGTCTCAATGAAGCGGAAAAAATGTACTATCAGATAATTTATAATTATCCTTCAAGTTATAAAGTAGAAGCATGTAATTACAGGCTTAGCATGATTGAACAAAAATATAGAGAACAATCTCTTGTAGATCTTCTAAAGATGACTCATGAAGAATATTTAAAATCTCTTGATGAGTTTCAATTACGCGAAAAAACCTATGAAAACGCTCTTGATTCATATCAAAAAAGATTAGCGTACGGTGGAGCATCAGCAAGCAATGACGAACAAATAAAACTTCTTAAAGAGCGTATTGCTGAATTGGAAAAACAACTTAAAATCGCAAAATCTTCAAGTAGCAGTGATACAACTGAAGTTACAGACACAAGCGATAGTCTGAGTACTGATGATAAGGTAAAACTTTATGAACTCTATTCAAGAGCACAGAGTCTCAAAGATTTTTACATTAGCTATCTTGATAGCGTTGATGAGGAGTAGTAAAAAATGATTCATCCAATAAAAAAGATTACCTTAACTTTAATTATTTTTATAATTTTTTCATTTTCACTTTCAGCAATGGACATAAAAGAAGGTAGAATCAAACTTGTTTTGAATGAAACTAACGGAAGATTTTCTCTTTATTACCAAACTGATCCTGTAGAAGGTGAATATACCCCGTTGCTTCTTGATCAGGACCCAAGGACTAGTGGAATAACACTTATTATCAACGATGAAGATAAAGTGACTCTTGGAGATAGTTTTGATTTTGATCAAAAGATTACAAAAACTCCAAACGGAGCCAGAATAAGCTGGAACTCAAAAGAATTATATGTTTATGAAGATTTTTCATTTGTTGCATCTCCTGATAGTGCAGTAGCTGATGGTATAAAAATAAGAATTACAATAAAAAATATTTCAGAAGAATCTATGTCAGTAGGTTTAAAATATCTTTTTGATACATACCTTGGTGAAGAAAGTAAAAATCATTTTTATACAGAACATGATCAAAGCATAGTAAAAGAAACAGTTTTAAAGGGCCTCATGGAAAAATATTGGGTATCAACAGCCGATCATGACTCTCCAATAGGTTTTCTATCCATGCTTGATAATACACTTGTAACCCCTCCTGACAAGGTCATTTTTGCAAACTGGAAAAGACTAAATGAAAGCGGTTGGATACTGACAACAAAAGAAGGACGAGACTTCGATCTTCTTCCTTTTTCAATAAACGATTCAGCTGTTTCACAATACTACTATCCGGTTAAACTTAAAAAAAATGAAATCAGAAATATTGATCTAATTATTGGAAATAAAACTAAAACAGGCTTTACAAAAGATACACTTAGCAGTAATTCTATAGCAGTAGCTATTAGAGAACTTTATAACAAAATAATGAATAGCAATATAGATATTCTGAAAGAGAGTTCTGAAAGCATAGCTAAAAATCAACTGACACTTGTTAATGAATACATGGAACTTATTGATAAAATAATAAAAGTCAATAAGTCTTTAACAAGAATGGATATGGAGTTAATCGATTTAATGTACATGAAACTTGAAAAGAATAGAAATGAATTCGAGAAAAAAATTGATTAAAAAAGGGTAAGAATGTCAGACACTATAAAAGACGCTTATCTTTACTACTCAAAAAAAAAATACCCCGACGTCATACGTATCCTTGAGCCTCAAGTATTCAGGTTCAGGGGGAATTTTGATTTTTTCTATCTCCTGGGAATGTCATGTCTTCATCAGGGAGATTATGGCGGAGGATTTTCTTATCTAAAAAGAGCACTTGATATAAAAGAAAATGATATAAATGCTCTACTTGGGCTTGCATTTATCTATCTTAAAAGAGGAGAAACTAGCAGCGCGCTTAGAATTTGGCTCGATATCATAGACATGGATCCTTCAAATCAATTCGCAAAGCGAGGCTTAAACTTCTTAAAGAAAAATGAAAATCCCGACGAATTATCTACATTTGCCTCAGCAGATAAATTAAATAAGTTTTTACCACAGGAAAAATTCAAAAAAGAGAAAAAACTATCTCTAATTTTTATCTTAATTCCTTTAATTATAATTTTAGCTTTGATTATTATATTTTTTCCAAAAATAAAAAATAAAGCAATAGAACTCTTTTCATCTGAAAAAGAAAAACGTCCTGGAGTTTCAGGTATTTCCCTTGATGAAAGAAAAGATTTTTTAATCTTAAATGGCGAATATACATATATTCTTACAGAAGATGAAGTTGAAAAAGATTTTGAAAAAATACAGGATTACCTCTACAATTTTAAAGATAATCTTGCTCAAAAAGAAATAAATAAATTACTACAATCAAATGCTTCTGAATATGTAAAGAACAGAGCCAGAATACTTGAAAAATACATTCAAACACCTGATCTTCCAAGTTTTAAAAATAATTTTGACTATAAAACAGTTGCTGCTAATCCTTTACTTTATAAAAATTGTTATGTCCTATGGAAAGGGAAAGCTACAAATTTAGTTCAATCAACAAAATCTATAGATTTCGACTTTCTTGTTGGTTATCATGAAGAAAAAATCCTTGAAGGAGTATTGCCTGTTAGTTTTAATTTCACAATCAAAGTAGTTCCAGATCAGCCAATCGAACTTTTTGCCAAAATTAATCTTGATAATACAGGTAATATTACTCTTACCGGAGTAGCAATTAGACTTTTGCCATAACCTTTTAATTTATACGGTTTATGACACTATTGCTTGTTTCAAAAAAAATGTTATATTTGATGCGGCAAGTAATAACTCAGTTATAAATGGGAGGGAGGCGTTATATGGCCAAAAAAAACAACTTACCAGAAACAAAAATAATTACAGATACCGCTGAAAAAGACAAAGCTTTGGAAGCTGCAAAATTACAAATTGAAAAACAATTTGGAAAAGGCTCTCTAATGAAATTGGGAACATCAGTTGATCTAAATATAGATTCAATTCCTTCAGGTTCTATACTATTAGATGAAGCACTGGGAGTTGGGGGATATCCTAAAGGCCGAATAATTGAAATGTACGGCCCTGAGTCATCAGGTAAAACAACTTTAGCTCTTCATGCTATAGCTGAATGCCAAAAAGCCGGCGGTACAGCAGCTTTTATAGACGCGGAACATGCCCTTGATCCTACATACGCTAAAGCTCTCGGTGTTAATACAGACGAACTATGGGTATCTCAGCCAGATACTGGAGAACAGGCTTTGGAAATAGCAGAGACACTTGTACGTTCAGGTGGAGTTGATATTGTAGTAATAGATTCTGTTGCAGCATTAACTCCTCAGGCAGAAATTGA
>JAQQAK010000308.1 GCA_028527945.1 Spirochaetaceae bacterium | reverse complement strand
GCATACTTTGGTGCGCTGGGTACAGCTACTGGAACCACTGCTACTATCATAAGTTGGAGATATTTGGTAAATGCGGTTAAATATAAACATAAACAAGATTTTCAAACTGCAATGATATACAATTTTGGAAAATAAATAATTTCTTTATATCTGAAGATTCTAAAACTTAATTTAAATTTTTAATTAAGCCAAAGAACCCATTGGATCCCATGGGTTAAGAATTATGGGATCCAACTGCAATGCTCTTTGATATTCAGGTTTAAGATATTTTTTGTCTATAAGAATTTGGTAAAGGTATTCGCTGAACCAGTCATCGCTCATTATAAACCAGCCTTTATTGCCTGAATCTTCTCCCCAACTGTTTTCAACCTTCCATCTTTGGGAATTTCCGCTGCTGTCTATATTTACACCGGTAAAAACCATGGCGTGAGTCATCTGGCTTTCTGAATAATCAAGACGTTCTGCCTTATCCATTAAAAACTCTACATTGAACAGATTTTCGTAGTCATATCCCAGAGTATCCATGCTTCCATAATTTCTATTCAGATTTTTTCCTACATCACAGCCAAACCAGACCGGTTTATTGTCTTTTAATTGTGCTATAGCACAACGTTTTAGTTCATCAACAGGAACGTTGAGGTATTTGACCATATGACCCTCTGTAACGTTTCCAAGATATTTTACAGTAAATGTTTTTCCAAAGGGTTTGTCTTCTGTTGGCGCGTTGATTACACTTACATAATCATCCAGGTTCCATTTTACATATTTCTTAAAGAACTCCTGCGGAGTAAGTTTTCCACAATCATGAAATTCTTTATTTTTGTCACGAATTCCGAAATCAAACTCTTTTGGAGGTTTTCCAAGGCTTATGCAGAGCATCCGGTATATTTCTGAGAGCATTTCATCTTTCATTGTACGTAGATAATCTAGTGATTCCCCGACGCTGTACGCGCGGCGAAGAGTGATTGCATTCTCTCGTAGTTTTGATGTAAGTTTTTCATTCATTACAGCAGTATTTGAAGATTCAAAAGTTTCAGGCATGTACATTTTGGGGACAACTCCGTATTTTTCTACAATATTCCGGAACATATCCCATTGTCCACCGTCACAAACCGGATCGCTTAAAAGATGAGCTATTAAGCGTGAGTCACGTTCTGTTTCAGCTGTATCAATAATTGCTTCAAGAAAATAATTTGACTTCTCAAGTTTATCCCAGAATAGGGGATAGGACTGAGAAAGTTCAAAATCGTCCAGGTTCAGCTCTTCCATGACTTCATATGACATAGCATTCAATGCCGCGAACATCCAGCATCGTCCTGATTTTTTCTGATTCTTTATCTTTCCAGTATCAATCTCTATATTAAAACTGTAAGGTAAATTAGCCTTTGCGTCATACCTTTCGCAGGCATTCTTTATTCCGTTTTTAGCCACAGCATTCATGGCAGTATAGTTTGATTTATTCTTATCAAAGTTAATTTCAAGTTTGTTTAAAAAATCAGGTGTTATATCTTTCATTAGAGTGTCCTTTGATTTTTGTATACCATATTGGTTTTAAAGTCTCAAGGCTGATTAAGTGTTATTACATCCTTTTTGAGATAGTATTGACTAAGTTTTGCAAAAATGTTTATATAAACGTGCGCACGCAAAAATAAAATGGAGCAGAACCATGTTTAGTAATGATAGACCGTTTTTTGCAGGAATAAGAACTATAGTACAAAAAATGTATTCTTGTTCTTCAAAGAAATTAGCCCCCTATGGCTTTAATCGTTTTGAGATGATGGTTTTGCTAATGGTTTATGAGGATGATGGTATTTCACAGAAAAGGATTGTGTCTGAAGCAGGAGGCGAGGGCATCAGTATTGGTATCGCAGTCAAGTCTTTGAGTAATAAAGGATATATCGAACGTAAGACAGATCAGGATGATAGAAGAAAACTGCGACTCTATGTAACTGACTCTGGTCGTAAAATACGCGATGAAATAATGGATTTAAAAAGAACTGTTGAAGAATCTATTGTTAGGGGAATCTCTTCCGAAGAGCTATGCTTGTTGGATGAGATTATGCAGAAAATACAAAACAAGATTTTACTCAATGATTTTGAAGGATAGATTATATGTTAAGTATTGGAATTGATATTGGTTATTCGTCAGTAAAGCTGTCTTTACTGGAAGATGAGAAAATTATTTATAGCTGCTACCGGCTGCATCATGGTAGGGGGCTTGAATGTCTCGCTGAATGTTTAAAAGAAATGGAAACAGGCTGTGATAGCCTTGATTCATTAAAAATGATTGGCGCAGGAGCTGTAACAGGCAGCGGCAGTAGAATTATCAGTGAAAATGGGTTTGGTGAATTTATAAATGAAACAGCGGCCGCAATTGAAGGAGGACTGCATATTGAAAAATCTGCTGGTTCAATAATAGAGATAGGCGGTGAAGGTTCAAGATATATTAGCGGTTTCGCGGCAGGGAATAATTCAGGGATTGAGGTCTCGATGAATTCAAATTGTTCCGCCGGAACCGGGTCTTTCCTTGAAGAGCAGGTTTCAAGGTTGAATCTTAACCTAGAAGACTATTCAAAGTATGCTCTTGAGGCGACTGCTGTTCCACGAATAGCTGGACGATGCAGTGTTTTTGCAAAAACCGATATAACACATCACCAGCAGGAGGGAGAATCGGTTAATAATATTCTTATGGGGTTGGCATACGCTGTTGTAAAAAACTACAAGGGAACTATTATAAAGCGGCGGGAGCTTGTAAAACCAGTTGTTTTTGCCGGAGGAGTCGGTTTAAATCAGGGTATTATTACCGCTATCTCTGATGTTTTAAAGCTTGAATCTGATGAGCTTATTGTTCCTGAACTATGCGGTAATATCTCGGCAACTGGAACCGCTCTTTTGGCTGGCCGGAACAATTATGCCATTGATCTTTCTTCCCTGATTAAATTTCTTGAGAGTCATGATTCATTCTGTGACGAGAGTCCAAGTGAGCTCCAATCTCTGTATCCATTCGGTTCAGGATATGGGAGTTTTAAACATAAGATAAATTATGTTGCGGGAATAGGTGATAATATTGGCTGTTTTATGGGAATAGATATAGGCTCAACCAGCACTAATGTTGTTTTAACAAATACTGAAAACGAGATTATTGCCTTTAAATATGTTCGTACCCACGGTAATCCTATTGAGGCTTTACGGAAGTGTTTTTCTGAAATAGTTTTTGAATGGGGCGATAGGCTCAAGGTTACTGGTGTTGGCGTGACAGGCTCAGGGCGGTACATGATTGGGAAAGCTGTTGGGGCAGATATTATCCGTGATGAGATAACGGCTCAGGCCGCGGCTGCTGTATTTATTGACCCAGATGTTGATACAATTTTTGAGATAGGCGGACAGGATTCCAAGTTTATTATGCTTGAGGATGGACGTGTAAGAGATTTTCAGATGAACAAGGTTTGTGCGGCAGGAACGGGTTCATTTATAGAAGAGCAGGCAAAGAAATTCAGTATACCAATTAATGATTTTGGTCTGGTTGCGTTAAAGGGAAAACAACCCACAGATTTGGGTGAAAGGTGTACTGTTTTTATTGAGTCAAGTATTGCCTCCCATATTTCAAGAGGGGCTTCTATTGAGGATATTGCCGCAGGGCTTTGCTATTCAATAGTAAAAAATTATCTGAACAGGGTCGTGGGAGCAAAAACAATAGGCCGCAAGATCTTTCTTCAGGGCGGTATTGCTTATAACCAGGGTGTTGTAAATGCCTTTCGTTCTCTTACTGGAAAAGAAATAATTGTGCCTCCATTTTTCAGTGTAACCGGAGCCTATGGAGCGGCTATTCTTGCCTCTAACGAAAAAAAGGCTGTAAGTTCTGATGTAAAGTCAGCATTTAAGGGCTTTGAAATTAGTGCAGAGAATTACAGAGATAAGACTTCTGCAGAGAAGCAGATTAAGTATAACAAGGAGTTTAATGAAAGATGTTCCGCCATCGTTTTTAATGGCTATGACGGAAAGCTCTTTGCTGAAAGGAAGACTGTAGGAATTCCCCGGGCTCTTTTTACTTTTGGAATGTATCCACTTTTTAGCACAATCTTTCATGAGCTTGGTTTTAATGTTTTGCTTTCTGAGCCTACCAATGAAAGAACTATCGAGCTTGGGCAGGAGTTTTCTCAGGATGATCTTTGCTATCCTATGAAGCTTATAAACGGACATGTTGCTGAGTTGATAGAAAAGAAGGTTGATTATATCTTTTTTCCGGATCTTCATACTGTTGACCATCCAGGCTCTGCTTCGAGGCAAAATTATGGCTGTGCCTATATGCAGTTGGCCTTCAAGATTATTAACCAGAATATGAATCTGGCGTCCAGGGGGATTAAGCTTCTTGCTCCAACCATTGCTTTTAACAAAGGAAAAGAATTCATGATGAAAAGCTTTGCCTCACTTGGTGCTGCTCTGGATAGGAGTCCTGAACAAACTGGTGCCGCATTGCAAAAAGGTATGAAGGCAGCCCTTGATTTTGAGGAGCGGATGGAAGAGAACAGTCATAGAGTTTGTGAATCCATAAAGCCAAATGATAAGGTCATTGTCCTCATTTCAAAGATATATGGTGTTGCTGATCCTGTTCTCAATATGGGAATACCCGGAAAACTGATGGAGCTTGGATTTAAGGTACTATCCTTTTTTGAGTTGCCTGAGGGGGATATTTCTGCGGAACATCCAAATATGTATTGGCCCTTTGGACAGCATATTCTGGAGCCGGCAAAGCTTATAAAAGAACATCCTAATATGTACGCGGTTTTCCTTACGCATCACTGCTGTGGTCCAGATTCTGTTTTTCTTCATTACTTTCGCGACATAATGCAGAATAAACCATATTTGAACATTGAGGTTGATGAGCATTCTTCTGGTGTAGGAGTTATTACCCGAATTGAAGCATTTGCCAACAGTATAAAACCCCTTCCTATTTTGCCTTCAAAACCAGTTAATGATATTATAAAGGATATCCCCTCAGGGAAGCCTGAAATAATTACAAGTCAGAAGGCTTTACCTTCTGACAGGGCTTTGTATTTGCCAAATCTTTATCCATATTCAGATATTCTTGCTTCAATCCTAGGGCGGCATGGAATAAGAACTTTTGTTTTACCTTTGACTGTTGCTTTATCAGTTTCTGAGGGTAGAAAACATATACTTACAAACGAGCTATTATCGCTTACTGCCTTGTTAGGTGATGTTTTCATTAAACTGAAAGATGCCCCAAAGGCATTGTTTTTTATTCCTCAGTTTGAGGGTGCTGAGGTTGATGGGCAATACGCGAGACTTACGCGCGCAAAGATGGATGAAGCAGGTTTTTTAGAGGCCTCTGTTTTTGCTCCCTTTGCTGAAGATTTTCCTCTTATGGAAAAAGCTTTAGCATCAGATCTCTTTTATGGAATAATAGCGGGTGATATTATCAGAAATGCTTCACCGTCATTGAGGGCAAAGCTTCTTTCAGAGCTAGTTGTAGATGTTGAAGGAGCAATGGATTTACTTGATATCGTTTATGGATTGGCTAGAGAAGCTGCTGTTGCCTGTAATAATTGGGACTTTGAAAAATGTCTTCTTGCAACGGGAGAGGCTTTTATACTCTACAATGATTATCTTAATGAGCAAACCTTCTCTGTGATAGAAAAGTCGCACCGTGTTATATATTCTCCGCTGAGTGAAGCTCTTTTACTTCTGTGGAAAGATCGCTTAGAGGCAGGTGGGGCAGGATTCATTTCAGAAAACTATTTCTCAGCAGTTACCACCCTTGAGCAGAACCTTTGTAATATTGCTCTTCTGATGGGGCAGAATGGACCCTTTTCCAGAGATTTTGCAGAACTATCAAAGGTTGCTGACTGGAATGTTGGGTATTATGCCGGAGCTTTTGGGCGGTATCGCTGTGCTGCTTCTCTAAGAGAAGATGAGCATATTGACGGAGTTATATCGGTCTGCTCAACCTATGAAAATACCGGAATAACACTTAACACACTGCATAAGGGATTTTCTACCAGTTCTTCAAAACCCTTTTTGAACCTGATGTTTGACGGGGTTTATAGCGAAAATAATATGAAAAAGACAGAATCTTTTCTGTTTTATCTTTGAGGTGAGTTATGCAAAATAGACAACATAATTGTAATCATGGTCCAGATAGTTTCTGGATGCATGATCCAAAGATTCTTTTTGAAAAGCTTAATCTGAAAGAAGGAGATGTTTTTGCTGATATAGGCTGCGGTGTAGGGAGGTATTCCCTTGCCGCAGCTAATTATGTCGGAAAAAGTGGCAGAGTATATGCTATTGATCAGCTTGAGGACTGTATCAATACTCTCAGTCTTGAGGCAAAGGCTTGCGGTCTTGTTCAGATAGAGCCCATAGTCTCTGATATTACAGCCAGTATCCCTATTGAAAGTGAAAGCTGCGATCTGTGCTTTATCTGTACTGTTCTTCATTCTCTCAACCTCAAGCAATTTGCTGATACAATATTTTGTGAGACGCGCCGAATCTTAAAGCCTCAGGGGAGATTATTTATTGTAGAATGCAAGAAAAAGGAGGTCCCATTTGGGCCATCCATGGCTGCAAGAATGTCTCCTGATGAGCTTAGTGAGATAGTTTGTGCTTTTAATTTCTCAAACCTTGGGCTGAGTGATCTAGGACATAATTATATGGTAGAATACGGCAAAATATAAAGGAAGGGAAATTTATGTTTTCAAGCGACAGCGCTTTTTTCAGTTCAATCAGAAGTATCATAAAAAAAATGCACCAGATAAGTGATAGGGAATTAACACGTTATGGAATAAGCCATGCTGAAATGAGGATATTGCTCTTTTTGTATGAAAATGAAGAATGTCGTCAGGAAGAACTTTCACGTGTAATGGGAATTGATCGAACTAATATTGGGCGCTCTTTAAAAAAGCTTGAGGGGCTTGGGTATGTTGTTCGCGACAAGGATCCAGATGACGCCAGATCCTTTCTCATTACTCTCGATGAACGGGGACGGGATTTACAAGTAGATCTGGAAAAGCTTAAGACTGATATTGAGGCTACCGTAACCAAAGGGGTTTCTTCTGCTGATTTCGAGGCCATCTCAAAGCTTCTACAAATTATAGATAACAATCTATCGTGGAATAACTATGAATCGATTAAAAATGAATAATTATGAGCAAATTATTTCAACACAATAGGATAAAGCTGATAAATTGTCTTCTAAAAGTTATTGTACAATTAACATACTAGGGCCTTTTCTCCAATAGCCTTATTGATAAGATCTTGAGCAATATAGAGGCTTCTTGGAAAATCGAAAAAACTGCTAAAAGGTGATTCTGCGATATCAGTGTAGTCCATTCTTTGTGAAAGTTGAAATTCCTTTTTTCCTAAATCTAAAAAATATTTTTCGGAGTTTATATCCGGAAAAGTTGAAAATAATCTGTAACACATTCTTAATTGTGCTTCTGGAAATACTCCTTCCTTCACATCTTCAATCAAAACTTTTTGAACTTTTTTTGATAGCTCATAATACGGATTCATAAAAAGCCCCTTGCTGTAGAATTTATATTTACATGATAAACCCTGTTTAGCTTGACGAAAAGAAAAAAAATATATAATTTTCGTGTTTTTATAATCTTCTATTTTATTGGTTTATCGGTGCTATATTATCGACTTGTAACATAAGTTTAATTCTTTTTTCTGTAAATAATTGTAAATAAGAAAAGGCCTCTGAAAAAATCAGAGGCCCTGTATTGTTAACCGGTAAGTTTCCAGCTTTTTGTAGCGTTTTCTTTTTCCCACATGTTTTTATAGAGATGGCAGCTGTCAAGCAAAGCCGTATGTTGGCCATTTCCTTTTAGATGACCGGCTTCAAGCACCAGTATCTGGTCGGCATTACGTAGATAAGATAGGGTATGTGATACAAGAAATACTGTCTTTCCCTGAATCATTTCTTCTATTCCTTTCTGAATAGCTACCGCGTTTTCGGAGTCCAAACTTGAGAGTGCTTCATCCAGAAGAATAACAGGCGCGTTTTTTAATATTGCTCTGGCAATGGCTATACGCTGTCTTTCTCCGCCGGACAGACTTGCTCCTCCCTCACTTATTACAGTCTGATATCCATCAGGAAGGCTCTGTATAAACTCATGACATCTGGCCTTCTTTGCAGCTTCTATAACCTGTGTCTCTGTCGCTTCTGAATTACCCATGCGAATATTATTCAGCAAGGTATCATGGAACAGGTAGACATCCTGAAAAACAATACTTATGTGCCGTATCAGATCCTTTTTGTCCATAGTTTTTGTATCAATGTCATTAATATAAATATGACCAGACTGAGGTGTCACAAAATTGGGAATCATATTAAGCAGAGTACTTTTTCCGCTGCCTGAAGGCCCTACTAGGGCAGTCAAACTTCCGGGTTTAGCGCTAAAGCTTACATGATCAATAGCCTTTATATTTTTATCATAGCTGAAAGAAACATTTTCAAAACGAACATCAGCCTGCTTTTCATTAAATTTTGCAGCCTTTGTTTTTGAATCATCTCCACTTTGTTGATGGTACAGAAGGATATTGTCCAGAGACTGATTAGCCAGATTTAAGACTGCAAAGGCGTCAATAAGACTCTCCATGGGACGGTAGAAAATAATACCCATAACGGCAAAGAAAATATAAACATCAGGTTCAATCAGGCTGTTTTTTAGCAGAAAAACTCCTCCAAACAAACTTATAAATATACCCATATTCAACCCTATTTTGTAAATTGTATTGCTATTGGTTAATGCTGTTTCATAGTGATCAGCGGCTTTGGCATAATCATCAACCTGCTTTTCAACAATAGAGTTAACATCATCCATTTGATAAGCTTTTATAGTTTCCATACCCTGAACATATTCAAGTGTTGTATCAATCATCGATACCTGGGCTTCTTTTCTAATTATTCCATTTTTATCCATCCTCTTTTTTGATTGATGATAAATAAGAACTCCCGGGATAATGCCCAGTAAAAGAAGCAATGCCATACGGTAATCAATAAATAAAAGCATTAAAGAAAAAACAATAGTCATAATAATACTTGATACAAAACCTGAAATAACTTCCATTATATTCATTTCAGCGAAGGTTAGATCTGTAGTAAACAATGAGGTTAGCTGACTAATCTTGTCTTTTGAAAAGAAGTACAGAGGAAATCCCTTAATTGTATTTGCAGCATTTAATCTTTCATCTCTCATTATTGCATAGGCAACAGGCCGCTGGTTGATAACAGTACCAAAGTAAACCAGCATGTGAACAAGGGTATAAACCAGGAAGCTAATCCCAAAGTATTTTACCGATGTTCTTGAAAAATCTCCTGACAGAAGATCCTTTATCACATAGAAGAGGGTAAAGTATATGCCTCCTTCACACATAGAGGTCAGAAGCTGAAAGAACCAGGCTATATACAGATTTTTTTTCTTTTTCCCCGATAGTTTTAAAAACTTTTTAATCATCTCTATCATGATGCTGAACCTCCCATTTTCCAGTTATCTGATTGATTAAAAGCATCCCACATGGATTGATAAGCCTTGCAGTCCTGTATCAGTACTTCATGTGTACCTTGTGTGATAACTTTTCCGTTTTCAAGCACAATGATGGAATCAGCGTTTTTAATGCTGGAAAGGCGGTGGGCTATGACCAAAACCGTTTTATTTTCAGATAGTTTTGCCAATGCTTTTTGCAGTAGATCTTCATTATCAGGATCAATATATGCTGTTGCCTCATCAAGAATTACAACAGGAGCCTTTTTCAGTATGGCTCTGGCGATAGTTATGCGCTGTTTCTCTCCACCGCTAAGTTTTGTTTCCTTGTCGACAATGGTGTCATATCCATGGGGCAGTTTTGAAATAAAGTCATGACATACAGCGCTTTTGGATGCTTCTATCATTTCTTCTTCTGTAGCGCCCTGATTACCTAACATGATGTTTTCACGGATAGTCTTTTTAAAGAGAAAGTTGCCCTGAGTAACAAAGGAGGTACTATTCATTAATTGAGACAGAGACATCTCCTTTAAAGGAATTCCTCCCATACTGATTTGCCCCTGACTTACATCCCAGAAGCGGTAGATTAGGCTTGCCAGGGTACTCTTTCCGCTTCCTGAAACTCCAACAAGAGCAGTTACAGTCTTTTCTTTTGCGGTAAAGGTTACATTGTCAAGAATTTTGCTATCCTGATTATAGGAAAAATCTACATTATCAAATTTAATATCATAGCCTTTTAAAGATTTTTCTACACCGGTATCTGGTAATTCTTCTTCATTAAGAAGATCCACTATCTTTTTAGCGACAGAGGCATTTACACCGATATAGTCCAGATTATCTGCTATTTTTTCAAGCGGAATCAACATGGCCAATCCCATAAACAGAAACATGATAAAACTTGCTGCAGTCAGCCCCTGATTGAGAAACATAAGTCCTCCAAGGGGGAATAAAAAGACAAGGTTAGCCGTTAGATCCGCATGATTAAATGCTACATAACCAAGGCAGCTTTTAAACCACTGAATAATCATTTCACTATAGTTGCGTATGCTTTTTGAAAAATTGTCATAAGTGGCATCATCAGCCGCAAAAATCTTAAGCTCTTTCATTCCGTGGGTATATTCAATGGTATTAGCGTTCAAATCAGCCACTGAATTATTGTAGTCGTCTATTTTTCTTATCTGAACCACAATCATGATGGCGCTTGAAATGAAAAATAGTGCTACCGGAATCAGGGTAATAAATCCCACTCGGCGGTTAAGATTGAATACTGCAATCTCCATGCAGATTGGAATAACTAATCCGGAAATTACTTCTGGAATGTTGTGCGCATAGAAGGTCTCAAGCTGTTCAGTATGATCCATTATCATTGTTTTTATCTCACCTGAGGCAGTTGTTTTTACATACCCCATGGGCAGCGAAGATATTTTTTTAAACATTTTTTTTCGGGTTTCACCCAAGGTTTGATAGGCAACTCTATGAGATATTTTTGTCGATGTCCCGTGAAGCAGATGTTTTAATATTATTGCAATAGTGATTGCTATTACATATTTAAACAATACTGTGGGTTCACTGTAATCCTTTAAAAACTCTGAAACTATACCAAATACGCCAAAATAGGGGATAATCCCAAAGGCGACAGATAGTATACAGGTTATGATTGATGCAAGCATAAGAAGCTTATTTTTTTTATTCAATAAGTCGACTAACGCGCTTAATTCATTCATTCTTTTACTCCTTTGATCATATAATCTTAGATTTCTCACTTCTTCTGGCCATGGTTAAGGCTAAAAAACATAGCTCGGGCTTTTGAATTGGAGGTGAGAAATTTTGTTTAATATATTTTTTTGTTTTGTAATGGGAATCCTAAGAAGGCATAAATAACTTATACGCTATTTTACTATAAGCCAAAAATACTCCGCATACCGCTGTTAAAAAATATCGCAATGGTTTTGGAGCGCTGTAAGGCCTCTTCTTCACTATAATCACGCATTATAAACTCCAATAAGGATCCGAAAACCCCTCTGGTTATTATCTGAAGATCTTTCTCATCAATATTTCTAACCGGCAGACCTTTTTCTTTTAGACCTTTCCACAGAAGCATACTTGACTGAACATCTTTCTCTACCAGTTGGTGCTGAAAGTCGTTATATTTTGTTCCTTCCGCGCTGGTACACAATAATTTGAATGCTTCATAATGTTTATAGATAAAGCGTATTCGTTCTGTAAATTGCTCGTCTGAATAACTCCATATCTGATCGACCTTTTCAGAATCCAGCATTTCATAGACTTCGTTCATGTCGGTTTCACAGATCTTGTCGTATTCTGTTAGAGCAGGTTCTACAAAGTAACTGAAAAGAGCCTCTTTATCCTTGAAATGCCTATATAGAGCCGACGGGACAACCCCTGCCTTTTCAGCAATTCGTCTTATAGAAGCTTTTTCAAAACCGAAGGTCAGAAATTCACTTCTGGCTTCCCTGATTATTTTTATCCTTGTTGATGTCTTATCTCGTGCTATAAATATCACCACCTTTGTGAACAGTGTTCTCTTAACTTTCAAGAAGTTAACACCAAATAGAAATTGAGTCAATGTTTATGAGATGATTATTATAAAATTAGTAAGGCCTAATGAGTGAGGCATAAATATTGGACACTTTTAATAATTTTAGATGAGCTTTTGTCTTATTATAATTCAAACCGGCTCAAGCATCTCCGGGGGAAGTTTGTCCAGGCTTTGAACATCAGCATACATTTCGACATGTTCAGCTGCGGGATTAAAAGAATAATCAGAGGTTTCATAAAATCCTGAGAGATATAATTTCTCTATATCCTTTTTTAGTTTTGCGCCCTTCTGTTCATACTTTGGAATGTCTGCCTGCCTTTTATATTGTGTATACCAACCGGGGCAGTTATACCAATAGGCTTTTAATGCCGTTCCCTTGTCACAATTTTTGTGATTAATAATCCAGAAAACAGGCTCCAGGCCGAAGTCCCAATTGTAGTGTTGAAATAATTCTTCAATATCCTCTTTGCGGCTCTCAGAAAAACTAATATCAGAAAAATCTTTCTTAATGAATTTATTAAATAAGGGGTGTGACTCCCGGCAGAGCAGTACCACATCTTTTACCTGATCAGGATAGTAACTGAACCAGTCAAGCATCAGGCTTGATCTCACATCAACATCCTTCAATCTTTCTATCCGGTCTAAAGTTAACTCTCCTTTTTTCATCTTTATATGCGTAACCGCTCCATTGTGAAGAGTCAGATTTGAGAGGTTTTCGCAATTTACCGTATCAATGGTAATGGTATTTATGTCAAACAGGCAAATTGACTTTAGATGAGGCAGTGCCAAGGAAACATTCATGTCCGGGACATGCCTCAGCCTTAATTCTTCCAGCAGAGAGCATTGTCTTACTTTTTTGAGAGTAACTACTTTGGTCCCGGTAAAGACATCAAGCTTCCTGATATTTTCTGGATTAAAATCCAGCTTTGAGAGGTTATCTTCGGTTACATTGAGGGTTTTGATCTTTTGACACTTTTTCAGGTTCAATGACTTTATCCCGGTCTTCCACAGCTTAATCTCTTCAAGTTTATCTGACTTAAAGGTAACCTTGGCTCCTTTGAAATGCTCAATTCCCCGATTATAGTAATTCTCAATTATTATGGATTGGCAATTGCCGAGTTTTTGAAATGGTATGCTCATATCCTGATTCTTGATATTCAGATTGATTAGATTCTCCCATGGAATGGAATAGTTGTTAAAATCTATCAATTTTGAATCCGACAGGGCCAGTTTTGTAACTCTTTGCCACATGCGCATTTCCAGAAGCATTAGTTCGGGGCAAAGAAGATCAAGCTGAGTGATCTTTTCATTTTCTATTATCAGTTCTTTAAGATTCGCGGCATAGATAGAAAGGGTATGGATTTTACTTTCTTTACCAATACAGATTTTGTTAACCCGGTTTTCCTTACTCTTTTGATGGCCTTCTGAAATATATAGCTCTTCAAGATCCGGCAGTTGTGTTATTGCACTGAAATCTTTCAATTTAAAGAAAAACGGAGTCAGAACAAGAGTTTGTATAGCACCATCTCTAACTACGGTTGTCACATCTTCTTTGAATCGACTATGAATGCTTTTACCGATAAGCTCATTGATGAGTTTTTCAACTGTCACCTTGCATTGTTCCGACAGGTTTGTTATTGCATCCTGTTCAGCTTGTCTGAAGTCTTTTATAGTCATATTTATTTTCCTTTATATCGTACTATAAAGGTCTCTTTTACTCTTGTTGATTTTAGAATATAGGGTATCCATATTATAGAGAACACTACTGTTTGAGCAAGTTCTTTTCCAGGATCTTCAAGTGTGAAATACTCTGATTTAATTTGTTTTGATAAAAGAAGATCT
>JAQQAK010000307.1 GCA_028527945.1 Spirochaetaceae bacterium | reverse complement strand
TGTTATATCAGAATCTTCATCCATAACAAAGTTAATAGTAAATATCTTTTCTTCGGTATCTAATGTGACTATATCTCTTGCATACGCGTGATAATCTCCTCCATTAAGCTGAAGGCGTATCTCACAGCCTTTTGGCGCAGTTGATGATGCCTTAAAACTGAAGGTGTAGTCTCCTCCACTGTAAAGACGAAATCCATCGTAGTAGAACTGAACTCCATGATCCACAATGCCTGTTGATTTTATCAATATTTTGGCGCTTTTGTTGTTGTAGCTATAGTTGGCATTTCCTCCATTGAAGAAAAATCCCCAACCTTTTGCGTCATTTGTAAAATCATTGTTTTTTATGAGGTTTACTCCTTGAGTCATCCACATTGTTGATAGATTTTCTTCTTCCGGAAAAGGAATAAAGCTGGTTTTTGCAGAACTGCAACTTAATACTAAAATAATAAATATTGTCGAGAGTAGTGATAATATCTTTCTTTTCATTAATATTATACTAACCTATATATGCTGAAAAAGCATCTCATTTATTTTTTAGATAGTGTCAAATAAGAATAAAACTGCTATATTTCAGAAATGCAGAATATTAGAATATTTTCGAATATTCCAGAAAAGATTCCTCGATATAAAATCCTGAAACGGCTTGGATACCATAGCCGTAAGAATGATGTTTCGGATGAAATGATGTCTGAGGTTGATAAGTGGATTACCTATGCTGCCGATCTAATAGAGCTGAAAGCTCTTAGCCGGCGTGAGTCTATAAAGGTTTCCCCTGAGCTTAAAATTGATATTCCAGATATGAATCTGAGTCTTGATAGTTCCAAGCTTGCGGCTTTATTAAAAGATTCAGATCAACTGCTTTTTATGGGAATAACAGGCGGTAATGAAATTATGGAAGAGATTAAAAAACTTCAGGCTAAAGGAGAAATGACTGCTGCTGTTATTGTGGACGCGGCTGCATCAGAGATTGTTGATGAAGGTTTTGAATGGATAACCGCGCTTTATAGAAAGGAACTTGTCCGTGAAGGCCGCACATTAACGACCAGAAGATTTTCTGCCGGATATGGAGATTTTGATTTGGAATATCAAAAAGTCATTTATAAATTACTTGGAATGAAGCGTATAGATGTTAGTATCACTGATTCCTGTATTCTGATTCCTGAAAAAAGCGTTACCGCCTTATGCGGAATTTTAAAGGGTGTTGATAATTGATTATGGAAGAAAACTGTAAAAACATTAGAGAAATTCTTGAAAACAGAATCCTTATTCTTGATGGAGCAACTGGTACTGAAATGCAGAAACGAGGGATCCCCACAGGAGTAAGTCCTGAACTTTGGTCAATAGATAATCTTGAGGTTTCTTCCGAGATTTATAGATCTTATGCTGAAGCCGGCTCTGATGTCCTTTATACATGTACCTTTGGCGGTACTCCATGGAAACTTGAGGAGTTTGGAGCTTCTGATAAAACTGAGGAGGTAAACCGCATTATTGCTGCCAATGCTGTTAAAACTGCTGATGGTATTGCTTCTGAAGGAAAGAAAAGGCCGTTTATTGCTGGAGATATTGGCCCTTCCGGCAGATTTGTTATGCCGTTTGGCGATCTTGGTTTTGAAGAAGCTGTGAATGGTTTTAAGCGACAGGTAAAAGGGCTTAATGATGGAGGTGTAGACCTTTTTGTTATAGAAACTCAAATTGATATTCAGGAAAGCCGTGCGGCTCTTATTGCTGTTAAAGAAGTTTGCGATGCTTTTACAATGGTCTCTATGACATTTGACGAAACTGGCCGTACTCTCAATGGAACAACTCCTGAGGCAATGGCTATCACTCTTAAAAGTCTTGGTGCCGATGTTATAGGTGTTAACTGCTCTACAGGCCCTCTTGAAATGCTAAAAGTAATAGAACGAATAAGATCTGTTGTTGATATTCCTGTAATGGCAAAACCAAATGCTGGAATGCCTCTTATAAAGGATGGCAAGACAGTTTTTCCAATGGAAGCAAAAGAATTTAGCAGTTTTGCAAAAGGTTTTGTTGAAGCTGGTGTAAATATAATGGGTGGATGCTGTGGAACAAATCCTGAGCATATTAAGCTGCTCGCAGCAGAAATGAAAGATCTATCTCCTGTTAAGCCGAATACTGTAGATAAGGTTATGCTTTCTTCTGCTACAGAACTTCTTTTGATAAATCATGATAGTCCTATCCGTATAATTGGAGAGCGAATAAATCCTACAGGTAAAAAGACTCTTCAGGCTGAATTGAAAGCTGGCAATATGGGATATGTCAGAAAACTTGCTCGTGATCAGGCCGCTGCCGGGGCTGACCTTCTGGATCTTAATGCTGGAATGCCTGGAATAAATGAAAAAGATACTCTTCTTGATATAATATCGACAGTAGTTCCTGCTGTTAATATTCCTCTCGTTATAGATTCATCAGATCCGGATGTTGTTGAAGCTGCTGTCCGTTATTATCCAGGACGGGCATTAATAAATTCTATATCAGCTGAAAAAGAGAAACTCGCAAAACTTATGCCGGTAGCAGCTCGTTATGGAGCTATGCTTATTGTATTGCCTATCGCTGATAATGAACTTCCTTCAAAGGCAGAGAGACGTAAGGAGCTTGTTAATGATATAGCTTCAGAAGCCGCAAAATATGGCTATACAAATAAAGATTTAGTTGTTGACGGGCTTGTAATGACTGTTTCAAGCGATCAGAGTGCCGCAGCTGAAACTCTTGAAACAGTAAGATGGGCTTCTTCTCAAGGGTATGGTACTGTACTGGGGCTTTCCAATATTTCTTTTGGACTTCCTGAGCGGGGATGGATAAATTCAGCATTCTTTGCTATGGCAGCTGGTGCCGGTCTTACCTGGGCTATCGCAAATCCTTCTCATGAATTGTTGATGAATACAAAGGCTGCCGCAGATGTTCTTACTGTAAGAGATCGTGATTCTATTAAATACATAGAAAAGTTTACTGCAATGAAAGGCTCAGATAAAGAAAAAAAGAACACAAAGGAGTCTTTGCCTGAGCTTAGTATTGAAGATCATATTGTAAGCGCTGTTATTGAGGGGCGCAGAGAAGATATTGAAGACTTGTGCCGGAGAGCTCTTGAAGCAGGTATAAAACCTTCGGTTCTTCTTCAGGATAAAATGATCCCAGCCATAATGAAAGTTGGTGATTTTTATGATGCTAAAAAATATTTTCTGCCTCAACTTATTGCAAGCGCTGAAACAATGCAGAAAGGTTTTGGTATTCTTGAACCGGTATTGAAGGCTTCTGGTGATAATAAGGCCAAGGGAACCCTTGTTTTTGCTACTGTTCAGGGGGATATCCATGATATAGGCAAAAATATTGTTGTTTTGATGCTACGTAATTTTGGATTTGAGGTCATTGATCTTGGAAAAGATATTAGCGCTGATTCTATTATTGAGGCAGCTATTGAGTACAAGGCTGATATTGTTGGCATGTCTGCCTTAATGACAACAACGATGGTAAGAATGCCTGAAGTTATTGCTTTGGCAAAAGAGAAGGGGCTTAACTGTAAGTTTATGGTTGGCGGAGCTGTTGTCACCAGAGCCTGGGCTGCATCTATTGGGGCTGAATACTCATCTGACGGTGTCGAGGCTGTAAATGTTGCGTCCAGATTATGTACACGCAATGATTAGAGATTAGTTATTTTAATGAATTAATGTATGCCTCTTCAGAATAACATACAATTCTGTTGCGGCCATTATTTTTTCCATTGTAAAGAGCTTGGTCAGCTTCATTAATCAAAACTTCACAGCTCTTTTCATTTTCACCCACAACAAAGGTGGTTATTCCTGCTGTAGCTGTTACTATTTTATCTACAGAAGAGTATTCATGAGGAATAGCTGTATTTTCTAAGGCTTTCATTATTTTTTTAGCAACGTTTACAGCGCCTCTTTTGTTTGTCTGTCCAAGAATGATTAAAAACTCCTCCCCTCCAAGTCTGTACGCAAAATCAAATTCACGCTCAGTATTGCTTTCAAGAATGTGGGCAAAGGATACAAGACATTTGTCTCCCATAGGATGGCCATAATGGTCGTTGTAGTTTTTAAAAAAATCTATATCAAACATTATTAATGAAATAGAATCGTTTCTTCTTCTGTGTAAATTAAGAAGTCGAGGCCAGTTTTCAGATAAATGCTCTCTGTTAAAAAGTCCTGTCAGGTAATCTGTTTGTGACTTCTTTTTTAAGATAATAGATGTGCTCTCATTTTTTCTTCTTTCCCTTTCATATGCTCTTTCGAATGTTATCAGAAGAATTGATGTGAAAAAGAATATTGTAGGGATACTAATCATCCAGTCAAGGTTTTGTTGTTTAATTGTTAATGGCTTGAAAAAATCTGGGTGCTTTAAGTAAAGAAAGATTATAGAAAGATTTTCTCCGGTATATAGAAATGTCAAGATTATTCTTTCTATACCTACCAAAAGGTAGTTTATCATTATAAGAATTAGGAATGAGTATAAAATGCTGCTGCTTTGGATTCCTGGGCTGTCAATCCATGCCATTGGTATTATGGCAAAGGCTCCAAAATATATTCCTATTCGTTTTAGCAGTTTAGTGTTTTTTGATTTCAATGATAAACACATTAATAGGCTGCTGGATATAAATGTCATAATCCATTTATAGTTATAAAAAAATTTTAACCCATAGAAAATATTTGAAACAATTTCAACTATAGCGAGTAAAGAAAAGAATAGCATATAATAGATAAATATTCTATCTTTAACAGAGTACTTACCTTCTTTGATTTTCATTTTTGTAACTATATCTTCTGTGGTTATCTATAGCAAGAGATTTATTTTATTTTTTTTATTTTTTAACATTGAAAAATTATTTATACAATTTTATGATTTAAAATCAGTCTGATGACATAGAAAAAACATAATTTTTTGCTTTTTTTTATTATCCTTCAGGTATAAGATTCGCTTGTGAGTGGATTTACTTCACAATATATAGAAAATATTTTTACAGGAGAGCTCTATGATTAATAATGCAATTTCATCGGTGTGGACCCATTCCACAGATATTGTTGTTGATAGGGGGGAAGGTTGTTGGTTTTATGATAAAGATGGAAATAAATACCTCGATTTTACAAGTGGTATAGGAGTTACTAATACAGGCCATTGTCACCCCAAGGTTGTTGAGGCTATTAAGGCTCAGTCAGAAAAACTTCTTTTTGGACAATTTAATATTGTTTACCATCAGCCGGTAATCGATCTTGTAAACGAGCTTTCACCTGTAATGCCGGAAGGGCTTGATACATTCTTCTTTACATGCAGTGGGGCAGAAGCTGTTGAGTCTGCTGTAAAGCTTGCAAAACATGCTACAGGACGACCTAATGTTATTGTTTTTAATGGTTCTTTTCATGGTAGAACACATCTCACTATGGCAATGACAACAAGTAAAACAGGTTATAGAGAAGGTTATCAGCCTCTTCCTGGAGGAATCTTTGTCAGCCCGTATCCTTATGCTTATTATTATGGTTGGGATGAAGAAACTACAAAGGAATTTGCTTTAAAAGAGCTTAAAAGGACATTGCTTGGGCAGTCCAAGCCTGATGAAACCGCGGCTATTATTATAGAACCTCTTCTTGGTGAAGGTGGCTATGTTGTTCCTCCAGCAGGATTCCTTCAGGCTGTAAGAGATCTTTGTGATGAATATGGAATAATGATGATAGCAGATGAAGTTCAGTCTGGTTTTTGTCGTACCGGTAAGTTTTTTTGTGTACAGCATGAAAATATTGTTCCGGATATTATGACTATGGCAAAAGGGCTTGGTTCTGGGATTCCTATATCAGGCATAGCATATAAGAGGAAGTTTCAGGAAAACTGGAGAGCAGGTTCTCATGGTGGAACTTACAGTGCCAATACAATGGCATGTGCTGCTGCTGCGGCGACAGTAAGAGTTATGAAAGAGGAGAAACTTGCTGATAATGCAGCCGCCAGAGGCTCACAGCTAATGTCTGCTTTAAAAGAATTACAGGAAAAGTATCCTGCAATTGGTGATGTGCGGGGACGTGGTTGCATGGTCGCAACAGAATTTGTCAGTGACGGAAAACCTGATGCAACGATAGCAAAGGCTGTTATCAATGAATGCCTAAAGGAAAATATGTTAATGTTAGGTTGTGGTACCTTTAATAATATCATTAGATGGATTCCGCCTCTTATTATTTCTGAAGATGAAATGGCAGATGGTATTAATAGATTTACCAAGTCCCTTAAAAAGGTTCTATAAAATATAAAATTTTTGGAGAAACTAAAATGAATATATGGCCTATGCCGCAAATAAAGATTGGCGCAGGATGTATTAACGACATACCTACAGCATTGAAAGAACTTAATGCGAAGAAGGTAATGGTTGTCACAGGAAAAGGTACCGTACGCGTAGGAAATTACGATAAGGTCAAAACTGTTTTAGATGCTTCTGGTATTACGGTTGTTCACTCAGATGATGTTCAGCCTGATCCAAGTATTCAGCTAGTTGACAGCATTGCTGAAAAAGCTCGGAAAAGTGGAGTTCAGGCTGTAATAGGTCTTGGTGGAGGAAGTGCTCTTGATTCTGCTAAGGTCGCTGCTGCCATGGTTACAAATGAAGGTTCTATTCGTGATTATATTGGGGTGGGGCTTTTACCAAAGCCAGGACTCCCTCTTATAGCAGTTCCTACAACAGCCGGAACAGGAAGTGAAGTTACACATCTTTCTATTCTTTCTGATCTTGAAAATCAGACAAAGAAAGGTTTTGGTTCAAGTTTTGTTATACCTAAATATGCTTTTTTAGATCCAGAGTTAACTACAGGACTTCCTCAAAAGTCAACCGCAGCAACCGGGTTAGATGCTTTCTGCCATTGTGTAGAGGCTTATACTTCGGCAAATGCAACTGAGTATACTGATGCTCTCGCTGTAAAAGCTATTAAACTTATTTCCGGAAATATTAGAGCTGCCTATAATAACGGAGAAGATCTTTTTGCTCGAGAGAATATGTTGCTTGGAAGTCTTCTTGCTGGTATGGCGTTTGCTAATGCCGGAGTAACAGCGGTTCACGCTTTTGCTTATCCTCTTGGTGGAATGTTTCATGTTCCACATGGAATGGCTAATAGTCTGATGCTTCCTGTAATTATAAAATTCAACGCTTCATCAAAAAAAGAACGTTTTGCTCATGTAGCTGAACTTATGAGTGGCAAGAAAGGGGCTGATTGGCAGGATTGTATTTCTGAAGTTGAAAAACTTTGTGAAGATGTCAATCTTCCAAGAAACTTGAAAGCGATTGATATTCCTGAAAGCGCGATAAAACCAATGTCTATTTCGGTAATGGATCAAACCAGATTACTGGTTAATAATCCCAGAGAAGTTACTCAGAAGGATGCTTTTGATTTATATACAGAAGCTTGGTCAAGGTAAAACCTTTATAAAATTAAATGCAATCTTAAAGTTCAGGTTTAATTTAAAAACTTGGACTTTTTTTGTTTTTGTTGGATGGTGATTATTTAAAGTTCACACTCACCATAATACTATAGTGGTTTTTGAATGCCATTATACCTCTCTATCATTCAAATCAGCTATGGATTTATTTTAGATTACCTCATAAATTAATGATCATCTTGCATAAATGTATTCGTTTGGCAAGAAGTTTAAACATGAAATTTTAGCGACAACCATATGCAGGATATTTTTAAAGACGGAATTAGATTAAGATCATTTTACTCATTTATATACCCTTCTATCGTAATGATAGTTTTTATGTCTATAAATTATGTTATAGACAGCATTATGATTGCAAATTTTTTAGGGATCACAGCCTTTGCCGCTTTGAATCTTTCATATCCTGTTGAATCATTGATGTGGGGCCTCTCTGTTATGCCAGCGGCCGGAGCTTCTGCTCTGGTCGCTATTATTATAGGAAAGGGAGAAAAAGAAAAGGCTGGCTCATTGTTTAGTCTTATCTGTATTGTAGCATTAGCAATTGGTCTTGCTTACATGCTTATTGTTTTCATTTTTATAGAACCAATTCTCAATCTTCTTGGTGCTACAGACGCTCTCAAAGGAGCCTGTAGAACCTATATAAGATTAGCAAATATTGGTGTTCCTTTTGCTTTTGTTGGAGTTATGCTTAGTTTTTTTATCAGGATTGATGGAAACCCTAAATATACTCTAATTATGAACGTTGCCGGCGGGGTTACCTTGATAGTAATGGATTTTCTTTTTATGGGGTTTTTCAATTGGGGCGTTGAGGGAGCTGCCATCGCATCTGTTTTGAGCTTTATAGTAAAGGCCTTTTTGGGGCTTTTATATTTTGTTAAGTACGCAAAAACAATTAAATTTGTAAAACCTAAGTGGGATTATCAGTTTGTTAGAAAATCTCTTGTAAACGGATCTTCAGAAATGGTTTCTGAGTGCTCGACCGGAATAGTTGTTTTTGTCTTTAATTTATTGGCTCTTAAATATGCAGGAGAATCAGGAGTCGCTTCTATTGGTATCATTATGAATATCAGTTATTTAATGACTTCATTATATTTTGGCTATGCTTCAGGAGTTGGTCCCTTAATAAGTTTTTATTATGGAGCTCAGAAAGAGGATATTATAAATACCATTCATTATTGGTCAAAGAATATGTTGATCATAAGCGCAGTTCTTCTTTCTTTTTTAACATTTACTTTTGCGGGAAATCTTGTTTCGATTTATGAATCGAGCGGGACAGAAGTCTATAATATGACAATTACTGGTATGCGTTTTTTTGCTGTAGCAATGCTTTTTACAGGAATAAATATTTATGCTTCAGGAGTTTTTACCGCATACGGAAATGGAATTGTCTCAGCTATAATCTCATTTTCAAGATCTATTATTTTTACTTTGTCTCTTTCTTTTCTGTTTACAAAAATATTAGGATTTAATGGTTTATGGTTTGCTATTTGCAGCGCTGAGTTTCTTACTATTATTATTTCTGTGATATGCTTTTATATTTTCAGAAAGAAGTATAATTACAATTTTAGAAAAATCAGGTAAATTAGATATTCATAAGAGAGGCTCTGAAGAAAAAATCACGGCATGCTGTAAATGT
>JAQQAK010000306.1 GCA_028527945.1 Spirochaetaceae bacterium | reverse complement strand
ATAACAAGTTGTTAAATTTTATTCATTTACATTAAGGATTTCTTTCAACTAACATGTTTTTAACTTTCCAATAAAAAATAAAATAAATTAAATTATTTTATATAAATATAGTCTGCTATCTTTAAAAATCGTCTATTTTTGCAATTAACTCATTTATATGAATCCTTGTTTATGTTAAGATGCCTCCGGATTATAAAGCTTATGGAGTTATTTGATGTCTGTTGAACATATGAGAAATATTGGAATTATGGCACATATCGATGCCGGTAAAACTACAACCACTGAAAGAATACTTTTTTACACAGGAAAGAGTCATAAAATTGGTGAAGTAGATGATGGCGAAGCAACTATGGATTGGATGGAGCAGGAACAAAACAGAGGTATAACTATAGTCTCTGCAGCGACAACATGTTTCTGGAATAAAAACCATATAAACATAATAGATACTCCAGGCCATGTAGATTTTACAGCAGAAGTAGAGCGTTCACTTAGAGTTCTTGATGGAGCTGTTGCAATTTTTTGTGCTGTAGGCGGAGTTGAACCACAATCAGAAACAGTATGGCATCAGGCAAACACTTATAATGTTCCAAGGATAGCTTATATAAACAAGATGGATAGAATTGGCGCAGACTTTTTTTCGGTATTAAATGAACTTGAAGAAAAACTGGGTGCAAAACCTCTTCCGCTCTACCTACCAATCGGAGCAGAATCTGATTTTAACGGTATCATTGACATCATCAATATGAGAGAAATATATTGGCCGGAAGACGATCCTAAAGCTGGAATGGAGTTTAAAGAGCTTTCAGCAGAAAATAAAAGTCTTGCCGAACAATGGCGTGAAAATCTATTTGATACTCTTGGAACAATATCTGACGAAATAACAGAACTTTACCTTGAGGGTGAAGAAATCCCGAAAACTCTTATCAATGAAACCATTCGTAAGGGAGTTTTGAATCAGGATTTTCTACCTACTTTTGTTGGCGCGTCTTTAAGAAATATAGGAGTCCAACCTCTACTTGATGGTATTGTAAATTATTTACCAGCGCCAAATGACTTACCTCCTGTACCAGGTGTTTCAGTAAAAACAGAAGAAGATGTTTTGGTTGAAAGAAACGAAAAAGATTCACCACTTGCTTTGGTTTTTAAAATTCAAAATGACAGAGAAGCCGGTTCTTTATGTTATGTAAGGGTGTACTCAGGCGAAATAAAAAAAGGTACAGCTGTTTATAATATGAACAAGCGTAAACGTGAAAGAATTAACCGTATTCTCAGAATGCACTCAAACACCTCAGAAGACCTCTCAAGCCTTTCCGCGGGAGATATTGGTGTTATCATAGGTTTAAAAGATGCGCAAACAGGAGACACCATAGGAAGCGAAGGAAGGCAAATTCTTTTAGAGTCAATGACCTTTCCTGAACCTGTTATTACAGTAGCTATAGAACCTAAAACTATATCTGATATGGACAAATTAAAAAGAACACTTAATTTACTCACAAAAGAAGATCCAACCTTTTCAGTAAGTGAAAATGAAGAAACTGGGCAGCTTGTTATATCAGGAATGGGAGAACTTCATCTGGATGTTCTTCTTACAAGAATTGTAGAGGAATTTAAAGTCGGCGCAAAAATAGGAAACCCTCAGGTTTCATATAGAGAGTCTATCTCAGCAGTTAATGAGCATTCAGAAAAATTCAACAAGATTGTTGCCGGAAAAGAAAACTTTGCGAGCGTTAAACTAAAGGTTTCTCCGCTCTCACGAGGAGAAGGAAATCAATTTAAATCAGAGGTTTCCGAGAAAACTCTGCCAAGAGAATACCAAGATGCTGTACGTCGCGGTGTTGAAAATTCTTTCTCAAGCGGTATTCAATACGGTTATCCTTCAATTGATATTGGAGTAACTTTGGTAGACGCTGAATATTCTGAAATGACATCCACAGCTTTTGCATTTGAAGCTGCATCAGCCCTCTGCTATGACAATGCCTGTAGCAGTGCCTCACCGGTTCTTCTTGAGCCTGTAATGAAAATAAGCATACTCTCACCTAAAGATTATATAGGCGAAGTAATAAGCAACCTGACAGTTCGTGGAGGAATGGTTAACAGCCTTGAAAGCAGGCCTGCTATTGAGCAAATTAACGCTCAGGCCCCACTTTCAAAAATGTTTGGATATTCTACTGTTCTTCGTTCTTTAACCCAAGGACGCGGCACTTTTTCTATGGAGTTTAGCCATTTTGAACCTAAAAGCGGAGGACTTTAATCAGTCACTCGCCTCTTAATATTTTTTTTAAAAATGCGGAGGGGGATATTTTCCTCTCCCAAAAAATTAAATCATTTTAGTTTCAATTTTTATGAGTTTTTTTTCTCATTCTATTTTTTATATATTGGGGGATCTCTTTAGTTGCAACCCATTTGTCTACCAGCATGACGACCCAGCTTTCAGGATAACGCGGTGGTATAATTGTTAAAGGAAACATGTGTCGTATTATAATATTACATTCAATCTTATTCAGATCAAAACAAGCTCTTGCGTTATCAAGTGCAATTTTTGCATGAACAAATCCATGCATCTTATAAAATTCATAAAATTTTCGCTTTGGCATCTCTGATGAATTATTCCAATCATATAGAAAAAAATCATGTAAGATAGCACCACGTGTCAATGAATGCATATCAAGCTTCAATCTTTTACCAATATTGAAGGAATATAGCGCTACTTTTAGACTATGATTAAGAATACTCTTTCCATGATGTTTTATAGTGCCAAGTTTTTTTACATCATCATTCTCTAAGATTTCACTAATAATATTAAAAAACTCAGGATCAATCTTTCTTGTATTAGTCATTTCTTTTCTAAATTATTTTTAGTTTTATTCATTGTTTTTATTCTTTTAGAAATATTAGCAGTATGCTTTGAAAGAGTTTCTCTGAAGCCTTCTCCGCCTGCGCCTCTAAAAGGCAAAAAGAAAAGAGGTTTATTTCGAAAACCAACTCTAACCCTTTTGCTTAATTCTAACTTCAGCATCTCGAAATCAATATGCCCCTTCCCCTCTGTCGCGACAATATAATGACGTATTTTTCCTGCAATATCAAATGATTTCCATAAATCTATTCCAAACAAGCCCGCGTATATACCAAAAAAGAAAATTAGATAAGGATAATCATAAAAAGTATTTACCATATTGTTAAGAAATGGAAAAATAAGAAAATAAAATATAAAACCTAAAATTGTCCATAATAAACTATAAAGAGGACATATTAGCCCCTGTAAATTTGCCCAATGTTTTGAATAATCCCATAACTTGATTTTAAAATATTTTAAAAATATTAACCCAGCGACATATTCCAGAACAGTCAGGCTAACAAGAAATAATATAGCTCTTATATAAACTGGAATAGAAAAAGAACATAAAATATATAAAAATATTGTTCCAACACCATATACAGGCAGCCATGGACCTTGTAAAAAACCTGGATTAAACCAGCGCTTATCTTCAAAGGCTCTTCTCCACAACAATTCAATTATCCAGCCAAGTATAGTTCCAAATGAAAACAGTATCTGGTATCTAAACAAAATCTGCAAGATATTTGATATTTTCTCCATCATTATAGAAACCCCTTCTAACATTTATTTAGACCAAAACAAGATAACAATAATTTAATACTATTATCATAAAATTATTAAATTTATATATTAATTTAATAATTTATTATTTTGGTTTTACAGTCTCACAGTTTTTATTTCTTGACAACTAAATTAACCCCCCTTATCATTTTTATATATCATAAATCAATATGGAGGTTTGATAAAATAATATTTTTTGTGCACCATTGTCTTTTTCTTTTTTATCATTTGACGTTTGAGTAATATTACCCCAAACATCAAACCTCTTACTCTGTCAAACAACAGAAACTCTCATTAGGAGGAATTATGAGTTTTCAAAGCAAATCCATTAGAAACATAGCAGTAGCCGGACATGGTGGAACAGGAAAAACATCACTAGTAGAACATATGCTGTTCAACGGTAAAGTTATCTCCAAAGCTGAAGATGTTGAAAGTGGAAAAACTGTCAGTGATTATGCTGAAGAAGAAATCTCCAGAAAAATATCTATTCACACAAGTCTTTCTAATCTTGTTTGGAATGAAAAACAAATAAACATTCTTGATACTCCCGGCGCATCAGATTTTGTCGGTGAAGTTGTTACTGGTTTCCGTGCAGCGGAAATGGGATTAATGCTTGTTTCCGCTGATTCAGGAGTACAGATAGAAACTATAAAATTATGGCGAAGGCTCAATGCCAGAAATATGCCGAGAATAGCATTTATAAATAAAATGGATAAAGATCGTGCAGACTTTGATATGTGTTTTGCGGATCTCAAAGACAAATTTAAAATCCCTCTTGTTCCGGTAACTATTCCAATAGGGGCTTCAGAAGGTTATAAAGGTGTTGTAAATCTTATTGAAAACAAGGCTTACGCGGTTCCTGATTCAGGAGGAAAAGAAATACCGATTGAAATACCTGAAAAGATAAAGGATGTTGTTGAAGAATATAGATTAACAACTATTGAATCCGCGGCTGAAGGTGATGATGCTTTGCTTGAAAAATATTTTGAAGCCGGAACTTTAACAGAAGATGAAATAAGACATG